>CAZYCJ010000028.1:3971-26628 GCA_964645495.1 uncultured Muribaculaceae bacterium | reverse complement strand
CAGCCTTGATCTGCTCAGCAGATGTGTTGATAGGGTAGAGTGGTGCCGGATAAGGTTCGATTCCAAGTTCTCTGAGCTTTGCGAGCGATTCCCTTCTGAACTGCTCCTGCTCGTTGAGGTCCATTATGCTCATAGTTGTATATTTTTTTTGTTGTTTATTCCCAATATCTCCGCAAATTTATAAAAAAATCCATATCTTTGTATGCTATGGCAGTGGAAAAGATATGGAAAATACGCGAAAGTGTTGATGCTGACAATGTCAGACGCCTTTCTTCTGAACTCGGAGTGGATCCCGTCCTTGCGGAACTCCTTGTCCAGAGGGGAGTCCATACCTTTGAGCAGGCACGCTCATTCTTCCGTCCTGACCTTGCCGACCTCCACGATCCGTTCCTCATGCAGGATATGGACAAGGCAGTGGAAAGAGTCAGGAAGGCTGTTGTCTCAGGTGAGAAGATCCTCGTCTACGGAGACTACGATGTCGACGGCACCACTGCAGTTTCGCTCGTATATTCATTCCTCCGTCGACTGACCCGTTCTGTGGATTTCTATATTCCTGAGCGCTATGATGAGGGATATGGAGTGTCATACAAGGGACTCGACTGGGCGTCGGAAAACGGATTCGGTCTCATCATCACTCTCGACTGCGGCATCAAGGCCAACGAGAAGGTGGACTATGCCGCCGCAAAGGGAATAGATGTCATCATCTGCGACCACCATCTCCCTGAGAACGAACTGCCTAAGGCAGTGGCGGTACTCGACCCTAAGAGGGAAGACTGTAACTATCCTTTCGATGACCTTTCGGGATGTGGAGTGGGATTCAAACTCGTTCAGGCATATTCTCAAAGATATGACATACCGTTCGAGACCCTGATACCTCTTCTGGATCTTCTGGTGGTAAGCATCGCTTCAGACCTCGTGTCGGTTACAGACGAGAACCGCATACTTGCCCATTATGGCCTCAGACAGTTGAATACCAGTCCTCGTGAAGGCCTTCTGGCCATGATCCACCTCTCAGGACTGGAACCGACCCACCTGACCATCGACGACATAGTCTTCAAGATCGGCCCTCGTATCAATGCGGCAGGCCGGATGGAGTCGGGCAGGATGGCTGTGGAACTCCTCACGGCGCTTGATGCCTCAGAGGCGATACATATCGGAACGGAAATCAACGAGCACAACAACGAGCGCAAGAACATCGACCGCCGCATCACTCAGGAAGCCCTCGAAATGGTACGCTCCGGCAATTGTCTTTCAAGGGATAACGCGACCATCGTATACAATCCTCAGTGGCACAAGGGCGTGGTCGGTATCGTCGCCTCACGTCTTGTGGAGGCATTCTACAAGCCTACCATAGTCTTCACCAAATCTCAGGGAGGACTCGTCACAGGTTCTGCACGAAGCGTGCACGGATTCGACCTGTATGACGCCATAGAAAGTTGTTCGGATCTTCTGGAGAACTTCGGAGGACACCTCTATGCTGCCGGACTCACCCTGGAGGAGGAGAATCTGCCTGCCTTCTGCGAAAGGATAGAAAAGTTCATCTCCGGTACCATCATCCCTGCGATGCAGACCCCTGTGGTCGATATTGACGCCAGACTCAATTTCTCGCAGATCACACCGAAGTTCCTGCGTATCCTAAAGCAGTTCCAGCCTTTCGGCCCCGGCAACAGCGCCCCTGTTTTCCTGACGGAGAATGTATATGACAACGGAATGGGGCGCAAGGTCGGCGCAGAAGGCGGGCATCTCAAGCTCGAACTCATACAGGAGTCGCATCCGTACCACCACATCTCTGCCATCGCATTCAACATGGCGGACTTCTTCGATCACATCAAGGCAGGCAACCCTGTCGATGTATGCTACTCCATCGTCGAGAACTACTATCGCGGCACTTCCAACACCCAGCTCCGCGTCAAGGACCTCCGCGAACGCGACGAACTCCTGTAAATCACACCCCTGGCCACACTATGTGATCCGAAATGTCCTGTGCAACGGATTCGACAGATTCGCCGTCGGTGTCGATTATTACATGGGCGGTCTTTTCGTATGTGGCTGAGCGGAGAGACATCAGGTCTTCTATTCTGGCGCGGAGCGGAGTGTTTGCATGGAGCATAGGTCTGCCGGAAGATTCGCCTTCAAGATGGCTGATAAGGGTGTCAACTGATGCGCGCAGATATATGCACAACGTCTTTTCACGGATCAACTCCGCACACTCCGGCGTCATCACCGTCCCGCCTCCCAACGCCAGCACCGCCGAAATCCTATCGAGTGATTTTGCCAGCTGGCTGCCTTGTTCATAAGAGGCTTCTGCCTTATGAACGAAGTCGGAATTATGCCATTCCTGATCTGGGGCGGATTGCCTGTTGTGCGGAAGAGGCATTTTGTTATCTTCCAATAGACTGCAAAGGGTATCCTTTTCCATCCTCCTGAAAGCCGCCTCGCCATCGCTGGCGAATATCTCCGGAATCGACCTGCCTGCCGCCTCCGCAATCACATCATCAAGGTCCATGAAAGGACAGCAGAGCAGTTCCGAGAGTCTCCTCCCGACACTGCTCTTGCCGCATCCCATAAATCCGATCAGACTGATAATCATATTTAGAATAGCGTCAACTGTGTATCCTCGTCGAGAGTGAGGTCGATAGGATCCTCCACATCGCTGTTGTCGATCTCGCCTGCCACATTCTCTGCCTCAGAAGCCGCCTGCTCCGCATCATCCTCAGCCTTATGCAGCGGCTCGATGAACTTCACGGACTTCACATCCAGAGAACTTACCTTCTTGCCCTTCGCCTGAAGACCCTTCTTCGCGATGAATTCCTCAGCATCCACATTCTCCACATCACGATTCACATTCTTGCCCCCGAAAGTGATCTCGAACTGAGGATGCCTGTCATCACTGATCTCCACAAGATACGAACCCTTCGCATCAGAGATGAAACTTACAGGAGTATTGTCGCTCACATCGAAAGAGAACCTCTTGACATAGAAAGATGCCACGGCCTTGTCATAATACAATGCAGTGTACACCTTGTTCACATCCAGTTTCTCGATCTTAAGGAGTTCGCCCTGATATCTGTTGCTGAGGTCGAAAGTGGTCGTATAATAAGTGCCGTCCTTGAAGATCGCGAGGATATGGTCTCCGGTGTTGAACTGACCGAGATAAAGTCCGCGACCATCCTCGTTCAGCCTCTGGATGTCCTCGTCGAACCAGATGTCCTTACCTCCGATGGTCGAGATACCCTTGGCCTTTAGATTGATCTTCTGGATAGGATTCTTAGAAACAAGATTACCACGTGACCCACGGCCCTTGATGAGAAGTTTCGAGAAGTCATACTCGTCTATAAGTTTCTTCAGTTTCGCACGCTGCCTGAAATATATCTTGACAGCCTCCGCCTCGCCGTTGTGGTTCACGGTCAGCCACAGGATCTGCGAGCCCGGGGTGCCCTGAGTGATGTCGTACTCCTTGTCACGGGTTACGCTTGTCACCGCAAATCTCTTGGCATAACTTACCGCAGTCTTGCCCTCTCTATATATTACATTATATATGGTCCTCTGGTCATTCCTGTCGAAGAGGCCCACATACATGATGTCCTTTCCGAAGAAAGCCTTGTCGGAAACCTTAGTCACAAGGTATTTTCCATCCTTATGGATGACGATGATCTCTGAAAGATCCGAACAGTCGCAGATGAATTCCGCATTGTCCTCCTTCTTGAGGGCGATACCCACAAAACCGTCCTCCTTGTTGGCATAGAGTTTCGCATTGTTGCTTACCACCCTTGTGGTCTCGATGTTCTCAAACTCCACAAGTTCGGTAAGACGAGGATATGCCTTGCCGTATTTCTTCTTGAGGTTCTTGAAGTGGTTGATAGTAAACTCGTTGAGGTGGTCGAGGTGGTTCTGTACTTCCTCCATCTCGTCCTCGATGCCGCGCAGTTTCTCATCCACGGCCTTCACATCGAACTTCGATATCTTGCGGACAGGCTTCTCCACAAGTTTAAGAATGTCCTCCATGAGGATAGGCCTCTTGAGAAGATTCTGATATTTCATCATCTCGTCGAACACCTCCTGCAACTGGTCTTCCCAAGTCTTTGCATCACCCTCGAGAATCTTGTAGACCTTGTTCTCGAAGAATATCTTTTCAAGGGAATTATAGTGCCAGTCATTCTCCAGTTCGCTGAGCCTGATGGACAGTTCCTGACCCAGGAGATCCCTTGTGTGCTCTGTGCTGTAACGGAGCATTTCGTTCACGCTAAGGACCTGAGGTCTGTTGTCCAGAATCACGCATGTGTTAGGAGTGATGGAAACCTCGCAGGCTGTGAATGCATAAAGGGCGTCTATAGTCTTGTCAGGAGATACATCGTTCGGAAGATGGATGATGATGTTCACCTTGTCTGTGGTCAGGTCGTCGATCTTCTTGATCTTGATCTTTCCGCTTTCCTTAGCCTTGAGAATCGTCTCTATCACCACAGGAGTGGTCTTGCTGTAAGGCACTTCTGTGATGGCGAGGGTGTTCTTGTCTATCTTCTCGATCTTTGCGCGGATCTTTATCTTTCCTCCCTTGCGCTTGCTGCTGTACTTCGAACAGTCAGCCGCACCTCCGGTCAGGAAGTCAGGGAAGATCTCGAAATCCTTGCCTTGGAGGATTGCTATGGAGCAGTCTATCAGTTCGTTGAAGTTGTGCGGAAGAATCTTCGATGCGAAGCCGGCACCGATACCTTCAGTTCCCTGTGCCAGAAGGATAGGGAACTTGACAGGAAGTTCCACAGGCTCCTGGTTACGGCCGTCGTATGAGGTCATCCAGTTCGTGGTCTTCGGGTTGAAGACGACCTCCTTGCCGAACTTGCTCAGACGGGCCTCGATGTATCGCGGTGCGGCATTCGAGTCTCCTGTAAGGATATTACCCCAGTTTCCCTGACAGTCCACGAGATAGTTTCTCTGGCCGAGCCATACGAGGGCTCCCAGGATGGACTGGTCTCCGTGCGGATGGAACTGCATGGCCTGGCCCACGATGTTGGCCACCTTGGTGTAACTTCCGTCATCCATGCGCCACATCGCATGAAGCACGCGCCTCTGTACCGGCTTCAGGCCGTCGATAAGGTGCGGCACCGCTCTGTAGAGCACGGTGTATGAAGAGTAGTCGATATACCACTCCCTGAACATGCCGGAAAGTTTGTACTTCCTGCTGCTCTCTCCCAGAAGCCTGTCGAATTTACCGCTTGGCGCGGCATCTGTCATTTCCAGTTCCTGATCCTCGCTGTTGTCGTTGATTTCCTCTTCAGGAAGGTCGATGTCCTCAAAACTCATTGGTCTGTCTGTTGTTATAATGTTGGCGGCTCTGCCGCAATCTTAATATTCGTATCCGAATTTCCTCAATTCCTTCTTGCTTTCCCTCCAGTCAGGGTCCACTTTCACGTAAAGACTCAGGAATACCTTCTTCTGGAAGAAGTCCTCCATGTCTATGCGCGCCTGAGTGCCCACCTTCTTGAGTGACTGTCCGCCCTTTCCGATGATGATGCCCTTCTGGGTGTCCCTCATCACATAGATGACCGCGCTGATGTCGTATCTTTCCGCTCCCTCCTTGAACTCTTCCACCACAACCTCGCACGAATACGGAATCTCCTCCTTATAATTAAGGAATATCTTCTCGCGCACGATCTCAGATGCGAAGAAACGGAGGTTCTTGTCTGTGAACACATCCTTGTCGTACCAAGCCGGGGCAACAGGCAGATTATCTACGATGGCATCGAAGATGTTCTCAAGGTTGAACTTCTCCTGAGCGGATGCCGGGAATATGATCGCCTTCGGAAGTTGCTCCTTCCACCATCCCATCAGTTCGAGCACCTGCTCCTGGCTGCTTATGTCTATCTTGTTTATGACCAGCACGACAGGGCAGTCGATCTTCTGTAGTTTGGCTATGTACTCTTCGTTCTTGTCGCCTTTCTCGACGGTGTCTGTCACATAAAGGATGATGTCTGCGTCACCGATGGCGGTGTCGACAAAGTTCATCATGCTCTGCTGGAGCCTGTAGTTCGGCTTCAGGATGCCCGGAGTGTCGGAATACACGATCTGATAGTCGTCTCCGTTCACGATGCCCATGATCCTGTGTCTGGTTGTCTGCGCCTTGGCAGTGACGATGGACAGCTTTTCGCCTACGAGGGCATTCATAAGCGTGGATTTGCCCACATTCGGATTACCGATGATGTTGACAAATCCCGCGCGATGTCTTTTGTTCTTTTCAGCCATATTAAAGATATGCTCCCATTCTGAGAAGATTCACTTCACCTTCTGTGAGGTAGCGCCACTCTCCTCTCTTGATTCCCTTCTTGGTGAGACCTGCGAAATAAACGCGGTCAAGTGCCTTCACCTCATATCCGAGCGATTCGAAGATCCTTCTTACGATGCGGTTCTTGCCCGAATGGATTTCGATGCCGAGTTTGCGGTGGTCGTCCTCCTCGATGTACTCGAGTTCGTCTGCTGTGATCATTCCGTCGCTGAGTTCCACTCCGCTGAGAATCTTTTCATAGTCCTCCTGTCTGAGCTTGCTGTCAAGTGACACCTGGTAGATCTTCTTCTTGTCATATGAAGGGTGGGTGAGTTTCTCCGCGATCTCTCCGTCATTGGTGAACATGAGCACGCCTGTGGTGTTCTTGTCCAGACGGCCTACAGGGAATACCCTCGAAGGACAGCCCTTGAGAAGGTCCATGACGGTCCTGTCTGCATGAGGATCGCTTGCTGTGGTGACGAATCCCTTAGGCTTGTTCATCACGATGTATACCTTCTCCTCTCCCTTCAGACGCTCGCCGTTGAAGCGGATGTCGTCAGTGTTGATGTTGACCTTGGTGCCGAGTTCGGTAACGACCTCGCCGTTCACTGTCACCACGCCTGCAAGGATGAGGTTGTCGGCCTCCCTTCTCGAGCATACACCTGAGTTGGCGATGAACTTGTTGAGACGTACCTCCTCCTTGATAGGAGCCATCACTGTATCGTTGTCTGAGAAATTGCTGTTGTCGACCTGAGGCCTTCTGCTGATCATTCTGTTGATTCCGCTCTCCTCCTCATTACGGAAGTAGTTGAGGTCCTTTCTGTTGTAACTCTTCCTACCTGTGTTCCTGAAGCCTGTTCCCGGCTTTCTGTCGAATGGTCTTCTTTCTCCGTTGAATGACCTTCTCTCGGAGTTGTTGCCATAACTTCTGCGCTCTCCGCCGAATGATCTTCTTTCACCGCTGAATGGCCTTCTCTCGGAGTTGTTGCCGTAACTTCTGCGCTCTCCGCCGAATGATTTCCTTTCGCCTCCGAATGATCTTCTCTCCGAATTCTCTCCGTAAGATCTTCTTTCTCCGTTGAATGATCTCCTTTCGGAGTTCTCTCCATTGGATCTGCCGTAGCCTCTGCGCTCTCCGCTACGGCTGTTGTTTCTTCTGTCTCCGTACTCTCTACGGCCTTCTGTTCTGCGGCCATTGCCGCCTCTTCTGTTGTCTTCCATTTGATTTGTGCCTTCTCGGCTGATTAATTGTTGATAAATATTTGGCTCACGCCAATCGTTCTTTCCGGCCTTGCCGGTCTATTTCAGATTGAATATGTATGTTATCGTTCCTTTCTGCATTGCCGGGGCGTCTGCACTCATGTTGAAGTGCGCTCCCAGGGCTGCCTTGCGCGCCGCCTGCCAGAGTGTCTTGTCCGACACGGTCGTTCCTTCGACTCCGGCCACTGCCTTCTGCACGGTGCCGTAGTTGTCCACCCAGATCTCGACGACCACCTTTCCAGAGGCCTGCACTCCGTATGAAGGACGAGGCAGGGTGCCGTTCACGCTTCTGCCTGCCAGTTTCGCATTCGGCTCTCCGGATGTCTCTCCTATGCGGGTGTTGCCCTGTGCGTGCCCTGCCTTGAGGGCTTCGCTCACTTCGCGGGCTGTCTGCGCTGCGAGAGTGTCCTTCTGAGTCTTGTTGTCCGCAGCACGGAAAAGCGCCCTGCGGTCTATCTCTTTCTTCGGTGCCGGGTCCTTGATGTCCACGTCTCCGAAGTCGTCCACCTGAGCCTCAGGGGCCTCGTTGCTTTTGGTGCCCTCATGCCGGGCCTCTGACTGCTGAACGAGGTTGACAGGCTGTGTCGGGTCCGGTTTCGTGACCTGAGGCCTCGTGCCGTTCCATATCTGGCGTGGCTTCTCGATCCCGGGCTCTTCGAACTCTATCAATATCTGTTCCTTCTCAGGAGGAGGCGGGTCAAGATATGTGAAACCTGTAAGAAAGCAGCATGCGCCCATTGCAATATGCAGACCGACCGTCAAGGCGACACCGGTCGTCCTTGACAGTCTTTCCTGTATTTCTCTTTCGCGTATGTACCGCTTGTCTGCCATAATCAAGTCTCTATTCAGGCGATGTCGCCATTATGACCTTGTAGTGATTCCTTTTCGCGATGTTCATCACCGCAACGACTTCCTTGATCGGAACAGTCTCGTCTGCGTAGATGGAGAATGTAGGATCCTCCTCTGTCTGGAGAAGTTCCACGAGTTCGTCCTCGATCAGATCGAACCTTATCGGAGTCTCCTCGCCGTTGATGTGGTAGGAGAATGTGTCCGTGTCATGCCAGTGCTTGATCGATACGCTCACCGTGGCCTTGGCCGACACCTGTCCTGTACTCTTAGGAAGGAGGAGTTTCAGGGCGTTCGGATTGATGAGGGTCGACGTCACCAGGAAGAAGATGAGCAGGAGGAACACGATGTCGGTCATGGATGACATTGAGAATCCTGAATCTACCTTTGTTGTCCTTTTGATTGCCATTTTACCTGAGATTATCTGCCCGCAGGCTCGTGAAGCATGTCGATGAATTCGATGGTAGTACTCTCCATCTTGAATACGAGGTTGGAGATCTGTGAGGTGAGGTAGTTGTATCCGAAGTATGCGATGATACCTACGAAGAGACCACCCACTGTGGTCACCATTGCCTCATAGATACCTCCCGAGAGGAGGGTGATGTCGATGTTGTTGCCTGCAGTGGACATCATGAAGAAGGCCCTGATCATACCGGTCACGGTGCCGAGGAATCCGATCATAGGGGCGCCACCGGCGATGGTAGCGAGCATCGGAAGACCCTTCTCGAGTCTTGCCACTTCCACATTGCCCATGTTCTCCACCGCTGTCTGGATGTCCTGGAGAGGACGTCCGATTCTTTCGATGCCCTTCTCGACGAGTCTTGCTACAGGAGAATCATATTTCTGGCAGAGTTCAAGTGCGGACTTGATCTTACCGTCATGGATGAAGTCATGGATGTCCTTCATGAAGTTCTTGTCGATCTGACCTGCCTTGCGGATCATCCACCATTTGTTTCCGAAGATGTAGATGGCCATGATGGAGAGGATGAGCAGGACGATCATCAGCCATCCTCCGGCCATCGCCAGGTCGATAAGGTTCAGTGTCTTTTCCTGAGCAACTGCAGCCACCTCTGTGGCAGCGAAGGTAGTATCTACCTGTAAAAGATTGAAAATCATAACTATTGCGTATTTTTTACATTCAATTCATCGTCACTTGGACATAATCGTGCAAAAATACGCAATAATTCGGAATAAATGAAATTTATTTGTACTCGGCGCCACTGAAGAAAAGAGCGTTTCCCGGCACAGAGGAGCCTGCATCGGACCTGCTTCCGTTTGCGATCAGATTGCCGATCCAGGACGGCTCGCGCTTGCCTCGGCCCACCTCTATTAGGGAGCCTACGACGGCCCTCACCATGTTGCGCAGGAAACGGTTTGCCCTGATGGTGAAGACGATATAGTTGCCCTCCGAATACGGATATCCGAGCATTTCGCAATGTGCTGGCATGTATGTCTTCCAGGAGGCGTGGGTGACCGTGCAGATCGAGGTGGCGTTGTTGCCTCCGACCTTCTCGAAACACTTGAAATCATGCTCTCCGAGAAGGTTTTCCGCAGCAAGGTTCATCTTTTCGATGTCGAGAGGGTGTCTCATTCTGTATGAGTACTTTTCGCAGAACGGATCCTTGCAGAAATGGATGAAGTAATGATACTCCCTCGATACGGCGTCAAACCTGGCGTGAAAATCACCGTCAGTGACGGAAATTTCGTGTACCGCTATCTCGCGAGGGGTCATGGCATTTAATTTGTAGCAAAGATGTGCCGCGTCGACACTGACTTCGTCAGGGATGTCGATGTGGGCGATATAGTTTACGGCATTCACATCCGAGTCGGTGCGCCCTGCTCCCGTGACGGGAACGGGGATTCCCAGAAGGGTCGAAAGAGCCTTTTCTATTTCGCCCTGTACGGTTCGGGCATTGTTCTGGATCTGCCAGCCGCAGAAGGCGCTGCCGTCATATGAAAGCGTGATGATATATCGCATATTTCAAAAATTGAGTAACTTTGTCGGTTTTAAAATGCAAAAATATCAAAAATCATATTTATGGAGAGCATAAACATCAAAGAATTGAACGACCGCATCCAGAGAGAGAGTTCGTTTGTGGACATTCTGACGATGGAGATGAACAAGGTCATCGTGGGTCAGAAACAGCTTGTAGAGAATCTTCTGATCGGTCTTCTTGCTAACGGACACATACTTCTTGAAGGTGTTCCCGGTCTTGCAAAGACTTTGGCCATCAACACCTTGTCTCAGGCTGTGGACTCGAAATTCAGCCGTATCCAGTTCACTCCGGACCTTCTTCCTGCCGATGTCGTCGGTACTCTGATCTACTCGCAGAAGAGCGAGCAGTTCCAGATCAAGAAGGGCCCGGTCTTCGCGAACTTTGTCCTCGCGGATGAGATCAACCGTTCTCCTGCAAAAGTCCAGTCGGCCCTTCTCGAGGCCATGCAGGAGCGTCAGGTCACTATCGGTGACGAGACATTCAGGCTTCCTGAGCCTTTCCTCGTGATGGCGACCCAGAACCCTATCGAGCAGGAGGGAACCTATCCGCTTCCGGAAGCACAACTCGACCGATTCATGCTCAAGGTGGTCGTTACTTACCCTAAGAAGGAGGAAGAACGCCAGATCATCCGCATGAACAACAGCGGCACCTTCCCTAGGGCGACGCCTGTCCTTAAGCCGGAGGATATAGTAAGGGCTCGCGAAGTGGTCAAGGATGTATATATGGATGAGAAGATCGAAAGATACATCGTGGACATCGTGTACGCGACCCGTACCCCGAAGGACTACAATCTCGGAAAACTCGCGGGAATGATCTCTTACGGTGCCTCTCCTCGTGCCAGCATCTCCCTTGCTGCTGCGGCGAAGGCGTATGCATTCATCAAGAGAAGAGGATATGTCATCCCTGAGGATGTGCGTGCGGTGTGCTACGAGGTTCTCCGCCACCGTATCGGTCTCACCTACGAGGCGGAAGCCGAGAACATGACCACCGACCGGATCATCTCGGAAATCATCAACGCAGTAGAAGTTCCATAATGGAAGGAATGAGTGCAAACGACCTTTTGAAGAAGGTCAGGAAGATAGAGATCAAGACCCGTGCGCTCTCGCACCAGATCTTTGCGGGCGAATACCATTCGGCCTTCAAGGGGCGTGGTATGGCGTTCAGCGAAGTGCGTGAGTATCAGTACGGTGACGATGTGCGCAACATGGACTGGAATGTCACTGCGCGCCTCCGTTCGCCGTATGTCAAGGTCTTCGAGGAGGAGAGGGAACTGACCGTCGTGCTTCTGGTGGATGTGAGTCGTTCGAGACTTTTTGGAACGGTGGGTACAAGCAGGAAGGACATGCTTGCCGAGATAGCGGCCGTCCTTTCGTTCTCTGCCATCATCAACAACGACAAGGTCGGAGCCCTGTTCTTCAGCGAGAAGGTCGAGAAGTTCATTCCGCCGAAGAAAGGCCGCAGCCACCTCCTCCACATCATCCGCGAGATCATCGAATTCGAGCCTACGACGGACGGTACGGACATATCGGAGGCATTGCGCTACCTTACCAATGCCATCAAGAAGAAATGCACGGCCTTCCTTCTTTCGGATATGATCGATGTCGACAAGGACGGCAATCCTCGATATGAAGAGGCTCTCAAGGTGGCGGTCAACAGGCACGACCTCTCGGTGATCGAGGTCTACGACCCTCGCGAGAGAAGCATCCCGAATGTCGGCCTGGTGCATGTGAAGGATTCGGAGACAGGACGGGCTGCCTGGGTGAACACTTCTGACAGGAAGATGAGGGAGGCATACGAGGAATGGTTCCGCAACATGGAGCAGACCTCGGGCAGGCTCTTTATGAAATACAACGTGGACAAGGTCAGCATCGCCCTTGATGACGATTATGTCAAGGGACTCATGGCCCTGTTCAAAAACAGATGATGATTATGATGCGTAAAGCATTGACATATTTGCTGCTGGTCTTCAGCGCATCGGTCTTGTCCGCACAGACGCCTGACTCTCTTGCCACGGTGCATGATGCGGACACAGTCATGGTGCCGAAGGGAAAGGTCATACCTGTGACGGGAGCCTTTCTCCAGCCTCTTCAGGAGAGGGATTCGGTGCTTATCGCGGACCAGTTGATCTATGGATTCGAACTCAAGCAGGTGAAGGAAGGAACGCAGTTCGCGCTTCCTCAGTGGGAGAATGACGAGAGGGGAGGAGTACAGGTCGTGCGTCCTTGGACGGTCGACACCGTAAAGGTCACAAAACGGAAGAAAGGCGGGCCTCGTCTGCTGGACATTCGGGGCGGGATGGTCATCACTTCATTCGATGAAGGTACTTACGACCTGCCTCAGATCATGGTGGGACGCCTTACGGAAGACGGAGTGCTCGATACTCTCGTCTTCGACCCTATGCGTCTGGAAGTAAAGACCATGCCTGTCGATACGGCGACCTTTGTGCCGCATGATATCAAGGGGCAGATCCGATATCCTCTTACACTTGAAGAGATGCTCCCATATGTTGCCGCATTCTGGCTTCTTGCGACCATCATCATATTGGTCGTATGTCTTGTCATGATACACAGGCGCAAGGATGATCCGGAATATATAAGGAAGGATCCGGCACACATTGTCGCCCTCCGCAAACTCGACCGGTACCGCGGAAGCAAGATGTGGGCTCCGGAAAAGCAGAAGGCCTTTTATTCGGGAGTTACCGATGCCTTGCGTGAATATATATCCGAGAGATATGGCATTTCTGCAATGGAGATGACCACAGCGGAGATTTTCCATGATATGAAGGCTACCGATGCTCCTGCCGACCTTCTTGATGAGATCAAGGAACTCTTCGAAAGGGCGGATTTCGTGAAGTTTGCAAAATATGTAGCGTCTGACGAAGACAATGCCTCGGCTCTGCCGGTGGCGGTACGATTCGTCACCTCGACCTATCAGACCGAGATCGAATCGGACGAGGAAGATTCCCACACGGCTTCAGAGAAGCCTCGGAATGACGTGGAGGAAACAGAAGAAGTGAATGATGAGACGTCATTGCGAGGAGCACAGCGACGTGGCAATCTGGAAAATGGAGGGCAGAAGTGATGTTTTTCGAGTATCCGAAACTTTTATGGCTGATGGTGGTGCCGGCGCTGATGGTGCTGCACTATATCTATCTTGAAATCTCTCAGAGGCACCCGCACCTGAGAGTGTCGACTTCGGTGCCATGGACTGTGAGAGGCCGCTCTTTCATGGCCTTTCTGCGTCATGTGCCTTTCGCATTGAGGATATTTGCCTTGGTGATGATCGTGATCGCCATAGCGCGTCCGCGTTCGTCTCAGGAGATGGAACGAGTTGACACAGAAGGAATTGATATTATTCTGGCAATGGACGTGTCTACTTCCATGCTTGCACGTGACCTTACTCCGGACCGAATCAGCGCTTCCAAAGATATTGCTATTGAGTTCATAGCCCAGCGCCCGTCGGACAGAATGGGAATCGTGGTGTTTGCCGGAGAGAGTTTCACCCAGTGTCCTCTCACCACAGACAGGGCCACTCTGATCAACCTTATGAAGGAAGTGCAGACAGACATCATCGAGGACGGAACGGCCATCGGCAACGGTCTTGCCACTGCTGTGGCGCGGATGAAGGACTCTGATGCGAAGAGCCGTGTGGTCATTCTCCTTACTGACGGAGTGAACAACAGGGGAGAGATCTCCCCTCAGATGGCTGCCGAGATCGCCAAGACTTACGGCGTGCGAGTATATACGATAGGTGTGGGAAAAGAAGGTATGGCTCCCTATCCTGTGATGACTCCGTGGGGTGTGGAGGTGCAGAATGTCAAGGTGGAGATTGACGAGGCCCTTCTTGCAGAGATTGCCGAGTCCACTGGCGGAAGGTATTTCAGGGCCACGGACAATACGAAACTTGCCGAGATCTACAGCGAGATCAACAAGATGGAGAAGGCACGTACCACTGTGGACAGTTTCCCTGTCTATAAGGAACTTTTCGGGATGTATGTCCTTCCGGCATTGCTCGCACTGCTTCTTGAACTTATTCTTAACTGGTTTGTAATTAGGAGGTTGCCATGATAAATTTTGCACAGGCTCAATATCTTCTGCTTCTCCTGCTGATCCCGGTGTTCTTCCTGCTTCATGCTCTTGTGCTGAAGATCAGGCGGAACAGGATCAGAAAGTTCGGAGACGAGGCCCTTGTGTCTCAACTCATGCCTTCTTGGTCGAAAAGCAAGGCGTGGGTGCGTCTGTCCTTGTTTTCTGTCGGCTTCCTCTTTTTTGTGATCGGCCTTTCACGTCCTCAGATCGGAGCCAAACTGAAGGAGCATGAGACCAAGGGTTCCGAGATAATGATAGTCCTCGATGTGTCCAATTCGATGCTTGCGGAGGACTATTCGCCGAACCGTCTCGAGAGGGCTAAACTTGCGATTTCGAGGCTGGTGGACAAACTCAGGGATGACCGTATAGGACTGATAGTCTTTGCCGGAAATTCATTCGTGCAACTTCCTATCACTACCGACTATGTGTCGGCGAAGATGTTCCTGAATTCGATTTCCACAGAGTCTGTTCCTGTACAGGGAACTGCCATCGGAGAGGCTATAAACACGGCGATGCGCAGTTTCAGTGCCCAGAGCGAGAAGAGCAGGGCGATCGTGGTGATCACTGACGGTGAGAACCATGAGGATGATCCTGTCGCTGCGGCAAAGCAGGCTGCTGAACTTGGCGTGAGGGTATTCACCATCGGTGTGGGATCTCCTGAGGGAAAGCCGATTCCGATGGATGGGGAACTGCTGAAGGACAAGGATGGGGAGATCGTGGTGACGAGGCTTGATGAGAAGGTGCTTCAGGAGGTCGCTCAGGCTGGAAACGGTGTATATGTACGTGCGGGAAACAGTGAGTTCGGTCTGAATCCGGTCATTGATGACATAAAGAAGATGGATGACGAGAAGTACAGTTCGATAGTGTTCGAGGAGTTTGACGAGCAGTTCATGTATTTCCTTGGCATTGCGTTGTTCTTCTTTGTCCTTGAGATGCTGGTCGGTGACCGCAGGTCCCGCAGGCATTTGTTTAACAAATGATCGGAATGTCGTTCCGAGCGAAGTCGAGGAATCTATATGAAAAGAATAATTATAATATTTGGCGTGTTGTTGATGTCTGCTGCCGGGGCTTCGGCACAGCCGGCTCAAGTGGACAGAACTGATGTGCGAAGAGGTAACAGGGATTTCAGAAAGGAGAATTACCGTGAAGCGGAAATCGACTACAGAAAGGCTCTTGTCAAGGATTCGTTGTCAGTTGCGGCGAATTACAACCTTGCGAATACCCTTTATCGGGAGGGCGATATGGAGAATGCTTCCAAGGCTCTTGAAAGAATAAAGGATGTCGCTCCTGCGTCGGCATCTGCCGCTGACTACTATTTCAATCAGGGTGATGTGGCCATTGCTCAGCAGAACTGGCAGGGAGCAGTGGACGCATTCAGGCAGTCTCTTTTGTTGAATCCTGATGACCTGCAGGCGAAGGAGAATTATATCTATGCCAAGAAGAAACTGCAGGATCAGCAGAACCAGCAGAATCAGAACGATCAGAATCAGGATAACCAGGATCAGAACCAGGATCAGAATCAGGACCGGAATGACCAGCGGAACGATGAGCAGAAGGATAATGAGGATGATCAGAATAAGGACGATCAGCAGAATCAGAATAATCAGGATCAGCAGAAGCAGGACCAACCGCAGCAGGGCCGGCAGCCTAAGATAACTCCTCAGGCTGCCCAGCAGATGCTTCAGGCTATCCAGGCAAAGGAAAAGGAGACTCAGGACAAGGTCAACCGACAGAAGGCCGAGGCTCTCAAATCAAGACAGAAGGATAAGAATTGGTAACAGGGAGATAATATATATGAGAAGACTGTTGTTGACTATAGTGTCGCTTTCAATAGCCATGGCGGCGTTTGCGCAGACCCGGATCAGGGTCGAGGCTCCGAATGTCGTGGCGGCAGACGAGCAGTTCAATGTGACTTTCATCATCGAAGGAGAGGACAATCCGACCGATTTCCAGTGGAGCCCGGGAAGTGATTTTCAGGTGTTGTGGGGACCGCAGTCGGGCCGCTCCACCAGTGTGCAGATAATGAACGGAAAGCGTACGAAGTCCGTTCAGTCGACATATACCTATGTGCTGAGACCGTCGGGAACGGGAAAGTTCACACTGAATCCCGCGACTGCAAAGGTAAAGGGAAATGAAATCTCTTCCGAGCCATACGCCATCCAGGTGGCGGCCTCGGGCGCGGCGTCGTCATCGCGTCAGCCTCAGCAGCAGTCAGGTCAGTCTGCCCGCCAGCCGCAGAATGTAGGAGTGCAGGACGGGGACATTTTCCTTAAGATGGATCTCAGCAGAAACAAGGTCGTTGTCGGCGAACCTGTCATCGCCACTCTGAAACTTTATCAGAGAGTCAACATCGCAGGCTTTGAAAATGTCACCTTTCCGTCGTTCAACGGCTTCTGGAGCCAGGAGATCGAGGCTCCGACCAATATTGAATTTACAAGGGAAGTATATGACGGCCAGATATACAACTCTGCTCTTCTGAGGAAGTTCATCCTTATCCCTCAGCAGCAGGGACAGGTTAAGATAGATCCGGCAGAGATGGTCTGCCTTGTCAACATAAGGGTGTCGGCAGGAGGAACCAGTATCTTTGACGGTTTCTTCGACGACTACAGGACGATCCGCAAGAAGGTGTCGACAGCCCCTGCGACAGTTTCTGTTTCTCCTCTTCCTTCCGGTGCTCCTGCTTCATTCGCAGGCGGAGTGGGAACTTTCGAGATTTCTGCTAAACTCAGCAGGGATACCCTCAAGGCCCATGAGGCCGCGTCTTTGCTCGTGACTGTGAGCGGAAAAGGAAATGTCACTCTTCTCGAGGCTCCCAAGGTCTCTTTCCCTCCGGATATGGAGGTGTATGATACCAAGGTGTCCGACCGTGTGGACAAGAACGGCCTGTCAGGCAGCAAATATTACGAGTTCCCGTTCATTCCTCGAAGTCATGGCGATTTCGTGATAGAACCGGTGAAGTATTCTTATTATGATGTCAACCAGGGCAGATATGTGACTCTTGAGACTCCTGCTCTTCCGCTTCATGTCGAGCGTTCAAACGAGTCTGATGCGGGAGGAATCGTCGTGTCCGGGCCTTCGCAGAAAGATGTGAGGACTCTTGGAAGTGACATCAGGTTCATCAGCACCAAGGCTCCCGGTCTTGGCGAGTCAGGGAAGTTCTTTGTGGGATCGCCTCTGTTCATTGTTCTTGTCGTACTGATCATTGTTGTGGCGGTGGCGTGCTGGTTTGTGTTCCGCAAGGTGGCTGCAAGAAAGGCCGACGTGGTCGGAATGAAGAACAGGAAGGCGACAAAGATGGCCCTCAAGAGGCTGCATCTGGCCAATACCTTCCTCAAGCAGAATCTCTACACTGCATTCTATGAGGAACTTCACAAGGCGCTTCTGGGATTTATTTCAGACAAGATGAACATGCCGGTGGCGGAACTCTCCCGCGACCGCATGACGGATGCCTTGAAGGAAGGAAATGTTGATGAAAAATACATTGAGACATTCATCGGGATTCTTGATGCCTGCGAATTTGCCAGATATGCCCCTGATGCGGGACATGAGGCTATGGCGGCGCATTATGAATCAGCTGTGGATGTGATCTCGGCAATCGATTCGAATATGAAGGCTAAAAAGACCGCAGTAAAGTCCTCTGCACTTGCTCTGCTTCTTCTCGCTTGTCTCCCTTTTGCCGCTCAGGCTCAGGAGGATGCGTATGTGGATTCTCTATGGAATGAGGCCAATACGGCCTATGTGGAAGGCCGGTGGAGCGATGCTGCGGCTGGTTATGAGAGGATCTCCGGAATGGGTCTGGAGTCCGCTCCTCTCTACTGCAATACAGGTGATGCATTCTTCAAGGAAGGCAATGTGCCTATGGCTATCCTTTATTATGAAAGGGCCTTGAAACTCGATCCCTCATATGAGGATGCAAGGTATAATCTGGATATGCTGAAGATGATGATCCAGGACAGGATCGATCCTGTGCCCGAGTTTATTCTGAAGGTATGGGCGCGCAAGATGTGTTATATGATGGATTCCGATTCATGGGCTTGGTGCTTCCTTGTCCTTCTTGCGGCGACACTTGCTCTGGCGCTTCTTTTCCTTCTTGCTCCTGGCTCAGGCGGCAGACGCGCGGGCTTTTTCACCGGCATCGTGACACTTCTGCTGGCAGTGTCCGCCCTGAGCTTCTCGATATGGCAGAAGCGTGACTATATGAGTGCGGATGAAGCCATCGTGATGCGTCCTGTGACTTCGGTGAAGAGTTCTCCATCGTCAGAGTCTTCAATGGACTTGTTCATTCTTCATGAGGGTACAAAGGTGACGATTATTGACTCTGTGGGCGACTGGAGCAATATAGAACTGGCGGACGGACGTCAAGGCTGGATTCCGTCTGCTGACATGGAAATCATATAGTCCGTATCGACAGCGTGTAAATAACCGATTTTATTTATTGCCTGTTGCTATTCCCACTCGCGACAAAGATGCTGAAGACCCGGTTACCCGCATAGAGGAACTGACTAAAGCATAGTGCCGGGTCGTTTGCTCTAAAAAAACTTGTAAATGTTAATCAATCTATTGAAAATAATATTAAGACTGAAACTGTGGCTGTCTCAAAAATATTGTCATATTTTGGTGATACATCTTTAGCGAAATTGTATTAAGGATTATCCTCATTTGCAAGAAGTTAGCGATTATATTGAGATCCTGAGTTTGCACATATAAGTATTAAAATTGCAATAAGTTATCGAAGATGTCTAACAAAATAGGATTTTGACCTGCCATGAAAATACACACTATAAAGGATCCTGTCAGAAAGTATAAGAGGATGATGTCTCAGTCGGAAAAACTGAAAGACATTTTGGAGAACATAATGAAAGTGATTCCGCCATGTATTTCCTATGGCGAGACACCGATAACATTTGATGTTGACAAGTTTATTGTGTCTCTTACAGGAAAAGGGTATCCTGCAGACAGGATAGACAAGCAGAAGGTAGAGAAGGGATACATATGTACTGTTCGGACAGCAGCGGGACTTCAGATTATATTGCGATATGACCGCAACTGGAAGCGGCATGTACACTTTATGATTGATGAGGTGGACTCTATCATATCGGACTGTAGCGAATCTTTTATTGCGGAAGTGGTCATGGCTGTCGATTCATTAGGCGAAGAATACAGACAGGAATATGAAAAGATACATAGATTCTTTGAGGAGTTTCATGCGACTGCAGTTGACGATATCAGGTCTGCATATCATGCCAGGCTGGTTTCGGATGACCCGACTTTCCGCATTGCTGCTGTAGAACGGCTTATTGATGAAGTATTGAGTAAACTGTCTGAATCAGGGACTCATGAAGCTGCCCGGATAGTAAGCCGGAAAGAGCATAACGGTACCTGGATCGAATACGTTATTTCGTATAGGGGATATTACCTGAAGTTACGGCTCTGGTATAATAATGATCTGGCCTTTCAAGTGGACGCAGATAATAAATATGTGCTTAACGATTTTGAAGAATCTCTTGCATTGGAACTCCTGTATTCCAGCCCTGAAGCGATTGCCACATTCATAAAACGGTTATATGATTATGTCGATCATATCGAATATAAAAAGGCACACTTCGACCTTGGATGGCGCCCAATAATCAACGGAAGTCTTGAATGTCTATGTACATATGGCAGATGGCACGACATTTCATCTGAAATGCACAAGAAACTGGTAAAGAAGTTTGAGTCGATCCTGGATATGGAGATGGCGCGCTACCTGAAGATCTTGACAGATTTTGAATATAACGGGAAGGTTCATATCAGTGATAAGTTTCCGAATAGTCAAAGCGGCTGCTGTGACGGAAGAGGCTACAATGCAAGAGTTATCATTAAAGATTCGATTTATCAGTTCATGCATCCTGACGAGATTCGCATGGTAATGCTTCATGAACTGTGTCATATAAAGCATACCGCTCATGGAAAAACCTTCTTCATAACTTTAGAAGACATGCTGCTTAGAGTCGGCCTCATGACAGAAAAAGAAAGGCTTGTCAAACATTTTCATTCTAAGCATAGAAGAATCGGATATTTCGAGTCACTTCCTTTAAGAAAATATCGAGGCTCATTTTGATTCAGTCTCTCAATGATTGCTCTGGATCTCTTCATCTCGATTGTCTGGACTTTCTTTGCAAGGAATGCATCCAGAATCTGCCATAAGGTCTCTGTGGTTCCGGAATCGACAGTTTTGGATTGTCAGTTCATCAGAAACGCTCTCTCTGAATTGTCTTATCAGAGAGTAGAACACAATCTTCAACAGATTATATAGACCATCCTGTTCATTCGCTCTGCTGCCGAGACGACCTATATACATTCCCGGTCTCTTGCGTATATGTTCTATTCTTTCTTCCATATATATATCCATCAGACATATCCGACGGCTGTCAAAGGCCATTACGGGGGCATTGTGGCCCGTTCAGTCTGACCATAACGGTCAGTTGCTCTTTGACATACTGGCAGCCTGTCGCAGATATGATCATTGTCTAACCTTTAATCATTTCAGTGATGATCTGGCGAGAAGAGCCATCAAGGCATATGAAAAGATGTCTCGATTTGAGATTCTCACCGGTCATCTTGGCGATGGTATCAGATATTTGGTCTTCGCAGCCCGGTACTGTATCTGGGAAGATGATTTTATTGGGCTTACTGGGACACAGACCTTGGAAGTTATTCATACTTCTGCGGAGAATTGAGACATGAATTTGTCAGACTTTGCGAAAAGGCAATTTGTCTCGCAAAGAAGTACGAGCGTGGGGATGTTCTTCAAGAGAGGAGACCTAAACCTTCATATGAAGGAAGTGGAGTCGTGGAAATGAGATAAAAGACCTTTGCAAGAATTTTGTTGTTGAGGCAGATTCATTATCTTTGCATAAATTATTTATTGAGAGATGAATTCTTTTAAGATAACGAACTTTGGTCCTATCAATAAGGTTGATATCCTATTGGGAGATCTGACGATTCTGTTGGGACCTCAGGCAAGTGGAAAAACACTTTTCTTGCAGATGCTGAAACTGTTGGTTGATAAGGATCATATAGTTCAGACATTGGCCAGATATAACTATGTCACAAATAAGCAGCCGGACCAGATTCTTAATTACTATTTCGGTGACAAGTTGTCCTCTATGTGGAAAGAGGATACTGTTGTCAAGGCAGATGGTAAAAGTTATAGGAAGTCTTTCCTTATGAGTCAGAGTGATGAAAGTGCAGTTGAAGAGGTGTTTTATGTGCCGGCACAAAGAATTCTCTCGATTTCAGATGGTCGTCCGAAGAACTTTATGGAGTACGATATATCTTCTCCGTATGTGTTGAGGAATTTCAGTGAGACCTTGAGATTGTTCTTCCAAAATGAGATAGGAGATGACCAGACTGTTTTTCCTTTGAATAACAGGCTGAAAGGTGGTCTGAAGAAATCATTCAACGAGTCAATCTTTCACGGTGGTCAGGTAGTCATAGATGAGAGTTCAGGACAGAAGAAGATGCGAATGCAGGTGGGAGGGTCAAGTCTGCCGTTTATGACCTGGAGTGCCGGACAGAAGGAGTTTATGCCTCTGCTGATGGCCACATATTGTCTGACAGGTCCTGTAATAAAGACAATTAATCGCAAGCAGTATAAGTATGTTGTCATAGAAGAGCCTGAGATGGGCCTTCATCCTAAGGCGATTCAGGCTGTTATTGTGCAGATGCTTGAGTTTATCAATGCTGGATATAAAGTAATTGTGTCAACTCATTCTTCCGTTCTGCTTGAGTTTGCTTGGGCGTTTAAGATGATTCAAAGGCTTCCGGAGAATGTACGTGTTGGGGCTCTTTGCGAGTTGTTTGATGTTTCTCCGAATACCAACGTGACAAAGATATTCCAGGGAGTTGAGAATAAGGATTTGAAGACATATTATTTCAGTCATAAGAGTAAAGGAGTGAGAAGTTCTGATATCAGTTCTCTTGATGTGATGAGTGGAAACGTGGATGAATCCGAATGGGGTGGATTGTCTCAGTTTGCTACCAAGGCATCGGATGTCGTTTCAAAGTATATGTCAGAGTACCTGTCCGAAGAATAATTGATTATGGCAAAATCTAGTTTTCAGAAGGCGGTGGAGGGGACTCCTGACATTTCGACAGCATGTAAATAACCGAATAATAAAATCAGACGGACGAGGTCGAGCGAAGCATTTCCCTATGCTTCTGCGGAG
>CAZYCJ010000028.1:0-3871 GCA_964645495.1 uncultured Muribaculaceae bacterium | reverse complement strand
TAATAAAATCAGACGGACGAGGTCGAGCGAAGCATTTCCCTATGCTTCTGCGGAGCGAGCCTCGTCCGTCTGATTTTATTTATATACCTGTTGCTATTCCCACTCGATGGTTGCCGAAGGCTTCGGAGAAAGGTCGTAGCATACGCGGTTGACCATAGGAACCTCGGCGAGGATACGGTCGGTGATCTTCATGAGGACAGGCCAGTCGATCTGTTCGATGCTGGCAGTCATCGCGTCGATGGTGTTGACCGCACGGATGATCACAGGCCAGTCGTATGAACGTGCGTTATTGCGCACACCCACGGACTTGAAGTCCGGAACTACTGTGAAATACTGCCATACCTTCTTGTCGAGACCGGCAATCGCGAACTCCTCTCGGAGGATGGCGTCAGCCTCACGAAGAGCCTCAAGACGGTCACGGGTGATCGCTCCAAGGCATCTTACTCCGAGACCCGGACCAGGGAACGGCTGGCGGTAAACCATCTCATACGGAAGTCCGAGTTCCACACCGCAGGCACGTACTTCGTCCTTGAAAAGCTGCTTCAGAGGCTCTACGAGTTCGAACTGAAGATCCTCAGGAAGACCTCCTACATTATGGTGTGATTTCACACATTTTGCTGTCTTTGTGCCACTCTCCACGATGTCAGGGTAGATGGTGCCCTGGCCGAGGAAATCGATTCCGTCAAGTTTGCGGGCCTCCTCCTCGAACACGCGGATGAACTCTCCGCCGATGATCTTTCTTTTCGCCTCCGGATCTGCTACGCCCTCGAGAAGGCCGAGGAAACGGTCAGTGGCATCCACGTAGATGAGGTTGGCGCAGAGTTGGTTCCTGAACACCTCCACAACATTCTCAGACTCTCCCTTACGCATGAGGCCGTGATTGACATGCACGCATACGAGGTTGTCTCCGATGGCCTTGAGCAGGAGGGCTGCCACTACCGAACTGTCCACACCGCCTGAAAGGGCGAGAAGCACCTTGCGGTCTCCGACCTGCTTGCGGACGAGTTCCACCTGGTCTGCCACGAAGTTCTTCATGTTCCAGTTGGCCTCTGCCTTGCAAGTGTCGAAGACAAAGCCCTTGAGAGCCTCCTTGATGGCCTCTTCGTCATTGCAGAATTCAGGAAGTTTCACTTCGCAGAGAGCCTTGTCATGGCCGGCAGCGATCACAGGAAAACCTGCTTCGTATACTTCAGGAAGCACATCGATCGCAACTCCGTCGATGACATTGTTAGGGCCGCCGTTGATGACGATTCCCTTTACGTTTGGCAGAGCCTTGAGTTTTGCTGCCGTGATGTCGTGCGGGTATATTTCGCTGTATACTCCCAATGCACGGATAGCCCTGGCTACCACCGTGTTCTCGTGGCTGCCGAGGTCAAGAATTACGATCATGTCCTGTTTCATATTTCACTAATATTTAATTCGGGCGCAAAAATATAAAAAGATTGGAAAATATTTTATAAAAATACCTAATTTTGCAAATCTTTTTCGACCGGAATAACCGGTCGTGAGGCTTTATACCGCCAAATGATTAATTGTTAGAAGATTATGCAGGATATCAGAAACATCGCGATCATCGCTCATGTCGACCACGGAAAGACCACTCTTGTCGACAGGATGATCTATCAGGCGCGTCAGCAGCGCGAACAGGAGAAGTTGGGAGAACTTATCCTCGACAATAACGACCTCGAAAGGGAAAGAGGTATCACCATCCTTGCAAAGAACGTATCAGTAATATATAAGGGCGTGAAGATCAATGTGATCGATACCCCGGGCCACAGCGACTTCGGAGGCGAGGTGGAGCGGGTGCTCAATATGGCCGACGGCGTCATCCTCCTCGTGGATGCCTTCGAGGGATGTATGCCTCAGACCAGATTCGTCCTTCAGAAGGCTATAGAAATGGGTAAGAAGCCTGTTCTCGTGATCAATAAGGTGGACAAGCTGAACTGCCGCCCGGAAGAGGTGCAGGAAGAAGTGTTCGACCTTATGTTCTCTCTCGGGGCCACAGAAGACCAGCTGGACTTCAGGACAATCTATGGAAGTGCAAAGCAGGGATGGATGTCCTATGACTGGAAGCAGCAGACAAACGACATCACAGCCCTTCTGGATACCATACTTGAGGTCGTTCCGGCTCCGGAATATGTGGAAGGAACCCCGCAGATGCTGATCTCGTCTCTCGAATACTCTCCATATGTAGGCCGTATCGCAGTGGGCCGCGTCACACGAGGCTCCCTTCAGGCGGGAATGAACATAACACTCTGCAAGAGGTACGATATCCAGCAGAAGCAGAAGATAAAGGAACTTATGGTATTTGACGGACTCGGAAAGGCCAAGACCGAGGAAGTGCAGTGCGGCGACATCTGCGCTGTGGTCGGACTCGAAGGCTTTGAAATCGGTGACACAGTAGCGGACTTCGAGAATCCTGAGGCCCTTCCTCCTATTGAGGTGGACGAGCCTACCATGAGCATGCTCTTCTGCATCAACAACTCCCCGTTCTTCGGAAAGGAAGGCAAGTTCGTGACATCAAGACACCTCAAGGAGCGTCTGGAAAAGGAACTCGAGAAGAATCTCGCCCTGCGCGTTAAACCTGGTCCTAATGCGGATTCGTTCATCGTCTATGGCCGTGGAGTCCTCCATCTGTCAGTGCTCATCGAGACAATGCGCCGCGAAGGCTTCGAACTTCAGGTGGGCCAGCCAAAGGTTCTCGACAAGATGATCGGCGGTCAGCGCTGCGAGCCTGTTGAGAACCTCACCATCGACCTTCCTGAGGAGTTTGTAGGACGAGCCATCGAGATGGTCACCCGCAGAAAGGGTGCCCTTATACAGATGGAAGGCAGGGGAGACAGGACCCACCTTGAATTCGACATCCCGTCGCGCGGACTCATGGGACTCAGGAGCAACCTTCTGACCGCTACTCAGGGAGAGGCGGTGGTCGCCCATCGTCTTAAAGGATATGAACCGTACAAGGGAGATATCGAGCGCCGTACCAACGGCTCTCTTGTGTCTCTCGAGACAGGACTTTCGGTTGCATACTCGATGGATAAACTTCAGGACAGAGGACGTTTCTTCATCGAGCCGGGAGTGGATATCTATGAAGGTCAGGTGGTGGGTGAACATACCCGTGACCGCGACCTCAATATCAACATCTGCAAGACAAAGAAACTTACCAACATGCGTGCGTCCGGAAGCGATGACAAGGTGATGCTTCCTCCTCCTGTTGTCTTCTCGCTTGAAGAGGCTTTGGAGTATATTCAGGAAGATGAACTCGTGGAAGTTACTCCTAAGTCGATGAGACTCAGGAAGATAATTCTGAATGAGATCGAACGCAAGAGAAAAAGTTCGGAGATAAATTGCTAATGATAAAAGTTTTTGTTACCTTTGCGGGCTCAAATCTATTTACGGGTCAGAATGAGTGACGTATTTATCATACCTTTAAATGGATTGACGGCCGGAAAGAACGAGAGATTCTGGAAGGTCGGCAAGGAGTTCTTCGAAAGTTTTGAAAACTCGGAAATACTTGATGCTGAGTTGGATGTGACTGCGCTTGTGGAGAAGTCCGGCAGATATGTCGGAGTGGATTGCGAGGTGGAAGGCAGGGTTACGGTCGAGTGCGACAGATGTCTTGGAGAGCTCGATATGCCGATAGATGTGGAGATAAGACTCAGTGTGAAGTTCGGTGACGAAGAGTCGTCGGAAGAGCATCAGGAGGGAGAAAGAGAGGTCATTTTCGTACCGGAGACGGATGCGGAACTTGATCTGAGCCAGATAATCTATGATTATGTGTGCCTCGATCTGCCGATGCAGCGCGTCCATGAGGACGGGGAGTGCGATCCCGCTGCGATGAAGCATCTTTCCGAAGGAGCGGCGCCTGAGG
>CAZYCJ010000027.1:0-27075 GCA_964645495.1 uncultured Muribaculaceae bacterium | reverse complement strand
TTAGGAGTCTCGTTCACATTGCCTGCAAAGTTCTTTGCCTGTCTTTTTCTCGAACCATATGGAAGAAGGACAGTCCTCGTGCGGCTCTGCTCTGATGCACCGGCCTCATTGAAGCCCACCTGTCCTTTCTCCCCCATTCCCATGACAAGCAGATCTAGACCTCTCGCCTGCGCGTCATACTCGGCGCAGAACTCGGTAACATAGGCGCTGTCATGAAGTTCTGTCAACTTAGGGACATGGACATTCTCCGGCTTCACATCGACATGCGCAACGAGATCCTCGTAGAGCCTGCGGTTGCGGCTGTAGTGGTCTGCCGGAGCTGGATAATACTCGTCAATACTGTATATATGGACATCCTTGAATGAAACTTCCTTGGCATTATAACGCCTGACAAGAGCCTTGTAAAGGGCCACAGGAGATGATCCCGTAGTAAGTCCGAGTCTGTAGACCCCATTATTTTCATTGATATCCTGAACGATTTTCTCAGCAAGACGCTCGCTTGCTGCATCCTCATCTTCGTAGATGTGAGCCGGGATCCGCTCATAAGTGTGTTTGATACCATTTGGAAGACCGGCCTCGATCAGGCCGCCGTCCTTAGGCAGAGAGAACTTCTTCATTGTTATTGGTCATTAAAAATACAACAAACAAAGTTATGCATAAAATTTCTTTTAAACAATAACTTTGTTTGCATGTATGGTTTCAATATGTATGCGTATCTATAAGGTCACACCTGACTTGAAGATCGCTATCTCGCTATATCCTGACTTTTCATTGTTCACCGTCTCACCTGATGCCGCAGCCAGCACAAAGTCTATGAATGACTTATCTACCTCTTCGGCAGGCCTTCCGTCAACGATCTCTCCCGCATTGAAATCAATCCACAAGGGCTTGTTCGAAGCGAGCGTACTGTTTGTCGAGATCTTGGCTGTAGGCACGAAGGTACCGAACGGAGTGCCGCGCCCTGTGGTAAAGAGAACGATCTGGCAGCCGGAAGCGGCAAGAGCAGTCGACGCGACAAGGTCATTGCCCGGAGCACTCAGGAGGTTCAGTCCCTTTGTCTTGAGACGGTCTCCATACAGAAGTACGTCACGGACTATCGAATTGCCCGACTTCTGCGTACATCCGAGAGACTTCTCCTCGAGGGTTGAGATGCCTCCGGCCTTGTTTCCAGGAGACGGATTCTCATAGACAGGCTGGTCATTCTTCATGAAGTAGGCCTTGAAGTCATTGATCAGATGGACGGTCTTGTCGAATGTGGCCTCATCCTGACAACGTGACATGAGGATGGTCTCGGCACCGAACATTTCGGGAACTTCCGTAAGAACCGTCGTGCCTCCCTGAGCCACGATCCAGTCGGAGAACCTTCCGAGCAGAGGGTTTGCCGTGATTCCTGAGAATCCGTCCGAGCCGCCGCACTTGAGTCCAACCTTGAGTTCGCTAACAGGGACATCTTCGCGTCTGTCGTTCTTTGCAGCCTCCGCGATTTCTCTCAAGAGACCAAGGCCATGCTCGACCTCGTCTCCATGAATCTTCTGAGACTCCATAAACTTGATGCGGGTCTCGTCCACAGGCCCCACGAGTTCGCGGAAGGCGCTGAGCTGGTTGTTCTCGCATCCCAAAGCGACAACAAGCACACCCGCTGCATTCGGATGATGCACCATGTCCGCCAGGATCTTCCTCGTGTTCTCATGGTCACCGCCAAGTTGAGAACATCCGTAGTTGTGAGGGAAGGCGATGACCTTCTCCACGCCCGGATACGCGGCAAGTTCCTTTTCAAACTGCTTCTGAATGTTCTGAGCGACACCGTTCACACAACCCACCGTCGGGATGATCCAGAGTTCGTTGCGTATGCCGGCACGACCGTCCGCACGCCTATAACCCTTGAAAGTAGCCTTTGCAGCGGCAGGCTCGATTTCGGCAAGGTCAGGGACATAGTTATACTCCAGAAGACCGTCAAGATTGGTCTTGAGGTTCGTATGGTCGACAAGGCCTCCCTGGGGCACCGCTTGAAGGAGATGACCGATAGGAAAGCCGTACTTGACCACATTCTCCCCGGCAGCAAGATCCTTCAAGGCCATCTTATGACCCGCAGGGATTCTGACAAGAGGAGTTATCTGCACACCATCGATGTCGAAGCGGCCGCCCGCCTCGACATCGTGAATCGCCACCGCCACATTGTCGGAGACGTTTATCTTTATGAATTCAGCCATAATTACTATTCAATTACCATTCTGACCGCAGCACGCATGCCGTCTTTCTGAATGACATCCAGATAAGAAGCAAGAAGGTCTGTGAGTCCCGGAACAGCATTGAGATCCTCACCCCAGATCATATCGCTTGCGAGAACACCCTCTGCGACAGCGCGCACGGAACCTGTCGCCCAGAGTTCCTTGAGAAGAGCCATGATGGCAGCATCGTCGTTAGGCACGATCTCGACATCTCCCCTCTTGCCTCCCTTATAATATGTGATGATACCTGCAAGTCCGAGGACAAGTCCCTTAGGGAGTTCGCCCTTACGCTCAAGATAGGTCTTCAGACCAGGAAGGTCACGGGTCTTGTACTTAGGGAACGAATTGAGCATGATGCTTGTCACGAAATGTTTCACATAAGGATTCACAAAACGCTCCACAACGGAATCAGCAAAGGCCTCAAGTTCAGGCTTAGGAAGATTGAGAGTCTCCAGAAGTTCGCCATACATCACCTTACGGACGAACTTGCCCACTTCAGGATCCTCGACACACTCTTTCACTGTGTCAAGACCGGAGAGATAACCCACCGGAGAAAGGACGGTATGCGGGCCGTTGAGCAGAGTGACCTTCCTTTCATGATAAGGAGCCTCGCTCGGAACGAAAAGGACATTCAGTCCTGCCTTGTCTGCAGGGAATTCCTTTGCCACAGACTCAGGGGCCTCGATCACCCAGAGATGGAAGATCTCACCCTTCACCACAAGGTTGTCCTTGAATCCGATGCGCTCGTGGATCTGGTCGATGGTATCCTTAGGATATCCGGGAACGATACGGTCCACAAGGGTACAATATACACCGCATGCCTGCTCGAACCAGGTCTTGAAGCCTTCTCCAAGATCCCAAAGCTCGATATATTTATAGATGCACTTCTTCAGTTCCTTTCCATTGAGGAAGATGAGTTCGCAAGGAAGAATGATGAAGCCCTTGGTCATATCACCATTGAAGAACTTGTATCTATGATAAAGAAGTTGAGTCAGCTTGCCCGGGTACGAAGAAGCAGGCTTGTCATCCAGACGGCATGAAGAATCGAATGCGATACCCGCCTCGGTAGTGTTCGATATCACAAAACGGATACCCGGATCTTCCGCGAGAGCCATATACCGGTCAAACTCGCGATATGGGTTGAGACCTCTGTTGATGACATCAATCATCCGGATGGAGTCCACTGCCTCTCCCTTGTCGATACCTTGAAGATTTACATGATAGAGGCCGTCCTGCCCGTTGAGCATGTCCACCATGCCTCTGTCAATCGGCTGCACCACCACTACGCCTGCATTGAAGTCTGTCTTCTGGTTGGTGTTCCATACGATCCAGTCCACAAATGCTCTGAGGAAATTTCCCTCACCGAACTGAATGATCTTGTCAGGATACTGATTGGCCTTGGCCGTCTTTCTGTTTAATGCTTCCATATAGTAAATTGTTTGATATTATTGTCTGTCCGTCACCCTCAACGGATGATTTTTCACAAATATATGAAATTTCCGTGTCCGTTCACGGAAAAATATGTATATTTATCCCCGATTGATGAAATTTCCCATCAATTCGGACAATTTTACACTGCCCTGGGTACATTTCAAGCGATATTTGCAGACAGAAACACTAAAGACACAAGACATGGATATACTTTCAAAACTCGACGGAATCATGAAGGAGAAACCGTTCATCCACGATGACTTCATGCTCACCAACGACTACGCACGTAAACTCTACCACGAAAGCGCAGAAAAGATGCCTATCATCGACTACCACTGCCACCTCGTGCCTAAGATGATCGCAGACAACTACCAGTTCCGTGACCTCACGGAGGTATGGCTTGGAGGAGACCATTACAAATGGAGGGCAATGCGTGGAAACGGCGTGCCGGAAGAATTCATCACAGGAGCCCGTGGCAGTTACGAGAAGTTCGAGAAATGGGCCGAAACCGTACCTTACACAATGAGGAACCCCCTCTACCACTGGACACATCTCGAACTGGCACGTATTTTCGGAGTATACGATCTTCTCAGCCCAAGAACGGCGAGAGCGATATACGAAGAGTGTACAGCAAAACTTCAGACAGGGGAATTCAGAGGCCAGGCTCTCATGAAGAGATTCGACGTAAAGGTGGTCTGCACCACAGACGATCCTGCAGACACCCTCGAATATCACAAACAGATAAAGGACAACCCGTTCGGAGTGAAGGTTCTTCCAACATGGCGTCCTGACAAGGCTATGGTAGTGGAAAAACCTGAGCAGTACAAGGAGTACATCAAGAAACTCGGATGGGCTGCAGGAATGGAGATCAACACATATCAGGATCTCCTTGACGCCCTCCGCAAGAGACAGGACTTCTTCCACGAGATGGGATGCCGCATATCTGACCATGGTCTCGAGAACTTCTATGCAGAGGACTTCGAGATCGAAGAAATCGACAAGATCTTCCGCAACACACTCAAGGGAAAGAGACCTACAGCGGAAGAGACCCTCAAGTTCAAGAGCGCCATCCTTCTTGATTTCGCGCGTATGGATCACGAGAAAGGCTGGGCACAGCAGTTCCACATCGGAGCCATCCGCGACAACAACACACGCATGTTCGACATCCTCGGACCTGACACAGGATATGATGCCATCCACGATGTGCCATGCGCTGCAGCAGGACACAAGTTCCTCAACAGACTTGCTCTCGAGGACAAACTGACCAAGACGATTCTCTATAACCTGAACCCTAAGGACAACGAGGTCCTGGCGACAATGGCTTATACTTTCAACGACGGAACAACACCTGGCAAGATCCAACTCGGATCAGGATGGTGGTTCCTCGATCAGGAGGACGGAATGAGAAAGCAGATGAACGCGCTCTCGTCACTAGGTCTGCTAAGCCGTTTCGTAGGCATGCTTACTGATTCACGCAGTTTCCTTTCATACCCTCGCCATGAATATTTCCGCCGCATCCTCTGCAGCGTACTCGGAGAGGACCTCGAGAAGGGCAAACTTCCTAAGAGCGAAATGGAATTCATCCACCAGATGGTCAAGGACATCTCTTACGGAAATGCAGAAAGGTACTTTAACTTCTAGAATCACAGCAAACATGAGAATCAGGGAGGCACACAGACGCTTATATCCTTGTATTTCAATCACATAGAAACAAAAGGGTGGGCAACCTTATCCCGCCCTTTATATATTAATCATTAAATATTCAACACATTACGCGCCCCAAACACTCAAAATCATTTCAGATATGTATCGAAGAATTGCACGGTGAGGGCCTGAACGCCCTTGCCGCAATGATGGCCGCCGTCAAAGAAGACGGTCTCAAGGGGCGAAAACGGCGGCTGGACGGCGTCGGTCCTATGGGAGCGGTTGTAATCGGTGTAATGTTTCTGAAGTTTGCTGAATGCAGTCTGCACCTTGTCTTCAGGGAAGAGGTGGTCGGATATACCGTTGAGAAACATCATTGGCTTAGGAGCGAGATACATGCCGATGTCGCCGAAATCCATCCTTTCACGCATCGGTATTACAGCCATCGAAAAGTCGGACGGCTTCATACGTTCATCCCTGCCAAGCGAGGTCATCCAAGAGAGGGCGACTCCGCATTTGAGATCATCGCAGAAGGCTGCAAGCATCCAGCATCTGTGCGCTCCCATCGAGAAGCCGAAGGCTCCTATGTTTCCTTTATCCACAAAAGGCAGCGAGCGAAGGAGTCTGACCGAGGCAGCATCGTCACGGAGCATCTTCTCCGCCCATATCACTCCCTTGTCCAGAAGGGTGTCATATAGGGTCTTCTGACCGTCATAGACTCTGGTCTTCAAGGCTTTCAGTGTATCCTTCCGGGCTTTTTTGTCAAGTGTCCTGTCATCCTGAAGCGAGGCATCCACAGGGTCGCCGTATGTCAGTTCAGACCATCTCTGAGCATCATCGGAAGAGCGGTCTCCCCAGTATAGGGCATCTGTGACAAAGACCACGTACCCGAGGGATGCCAGCGAGTCGGCAAAGAAGACACCGTCGAAATTCTTGTCTGTCCATTGCCTTGACGATCTTGCGATGTGGTCGTTTTCACCGCCTGGAAGGATCGAGGCCATAGGTCTGACAAGTTTCTCCTTTCCGATGTCAAAACGGGCCCCGTGGTCATGTAGCATCAGCACTGCCGGGCATTTGCGGTCGCGCGATGCATTTTCCGGCACGAGAAGGTAGCCCTTGGCACGTTCGGATTTCTCCAGTGAGAATTCGATAAGGCGGCACTCATATGTTCCACGGTCTTCTTTTGCCAGGACCTTCATCTTCGGCCTCACGCTCTTCCCCACCTCTGGCACATAGCCATCTTTCTCAATTGCGTTAACACATATGGCAGATAGGATAAACATATTCAGCACGATGAGCAAGCGTAGTGTTGCATTGGACATGCCACCCCCGGCTAGGGGGTGCGTCATGCCTTTTAAAAGGCTGACGCGGGGGTCCAATGCAACACTACGCTTGCTCATCGTCTCAGAATGGTTATTACTCTGCCATCAGTTTCTTGTACTTGAAACGCTTAGGTTCCTCGTTGCCGAGACGGCGTTTCTTGTTCTCCTCGTACTCAGAGTAGGTTCCCTCGAAGAAGTATACCTGAGAATCTCCCTCGAAGGCAAGGATATGCGTGGCGATACGATCGAGGAACCAACGGTCATGGGAGATGACTACCGCACAGCCGGCGAAGTTCTCAAGACCCTCCTCGAGAGCACGGATGGTGTTCACATCCACATCGTTGGTAGGCTCGTCAAGCAGAAGAACATTACCCTCATCCTTGAGAGTCAGAGCAAGATGGAGACGGTTTCTCTCACCACCTGAAAGGATGCCGCAGAGTTTCTCCTGATCTGCTCCTGAGAAGTTGAAACGTGACACATAGGCCCTTGCATTCACCTCCCTCTTGCCGAGTTTCACGAATTCCGAATTCTCGGCAATGGTCTCATAAACGGTCTTGTCAGGGTCGATGCTCCTGTGCTGCTGGTCCACATAGGCAAGTTTCACAGTCTCGCCGACAGTGATCTCACCAGTGTCAGGAGTGTCGAGGCCCATGATCAGACGGAAGAGAGTGGTCTTTCCGGCACCGTTCGGACCGATCACACCCACGATACCCGCAGGAGGCAGGACAAAGTTGAGGTTCTCATATAGAAGTTTGTCGCCATATGCCTTGGAGACATTCTTGAACTCGATGACCTTGTTTCCGAGACGAGGGCCGTTAGGAATGAAGATTTCGAGAGCAGCCTCCTTCTCACGTCCGTCATCTGCAGCAAGTTTCTCATACGCGCCGAGACGTGCCTTGGACTTCGCATGACGCGCCTTTGGAGCCATGCGTACCCACTCCAACTCTCTTTCCAGAGCCTTGCGGCGCTTGCTCTCCTGCTTCTCTTCCTGCGCAAGACGTGTGCTCTTCTGATCAAGCCATGAAGAATAGTTGCCCTTCCATGGAATTCCCTCACCTCTGTCAAGCTCGAGGATCCATCCTGCCACGTTGTCAAGGAAATAACGGTCGTGGGTCACTGCGATCACAGTACCCTTATACTGCTGGAGGTGAGCCTCAAGCCACTGAATACTCTCTGTATCAAGATGGTTGGTTGGCTCGTCGAGAAGAAGTACGTCAGGCTGTCTGAGAAGGAGACGACAGAGCGCCACACGGCGACGCTCACCTCCACTAAGGGTAGAAACCTTTGCATCCGACGGAGGGCACTGGAGTGCATCCATAGCCCTTTCGAGTTTTGAATCTATTTCCCAACCTCCGCAATTCTCTATCTTTTCGGTCAACTCTCCCTGACGCTCGATCAGAGCAGCCATTTCGTCGTCAGACATTGGCTCGCAGAACTTCATGTTCACTTCCTCATATTCCTTGAGGATGTCCATCACTTCCTGAACTCCTTCCTGAACGACCTCGATCACAGTCTTCTCCGGATCCATCTGAGGTTCCTGTTCCAGATAACCCACAGAATAGCCCGGGGCCCACACGACCTCACCCTGATATCCTGTCTCGATACCGGCAATGATCTTCATGAGGGTCGACTTTCCGGAACCGTTGAGACCCACGATACCGATCTTCGCGCCATAAAAGAATGAAAGGTAGATATCCTTAAGTATCACCCTGTTGTTGTGAGGAAGGATCTTTCCCACCCCGTTCATCGAAAAAATAATCTTCTCGTCTGCCATATGGATAATATTTATAAGTCAATAAATCAAATTTCCGCAAAGATAATCTAAATTTTCGTCTTTAAAATCCTTGTCTTCTCCTTCCTGCACCATTCGCTCGGAGTTTCATTCATAAAAAGACGGAAGGCAGATGTATAAGACACCACGGAATTGAATCCGCTCATGCCTGCAAGTTCTGTAACCTTCAAGGCAGGCTGCTTGCGGAAGGCATCCATGGAATATATGACCCTATGATAATTCACAAACTGACGGAAGTTCCTGCCGGTATAATGACATATTGCTCTTGATATATAGACTTTATTTGAGTAGACCACCTTGACCACATCATTGATGGTCAGTTCACTGTTCAGAAAAGGTTTCTTCATTTCGAAATGCAGGACGATGCGTTCATAGATATCCTTATACATCTCATCCATCTTAGTGTTGTTGGCTGAGACCTCCCCCTGTGAGATCTTCATCGATTCGACAATGACTCTCTCATGCTTATGAAAGAGCACGAATGCAGAATCGAAAGTGATTCTCACCCCGGATGCCAGCACTGATGCAGCCAGAATGACTACGGCTACCACAATGTGAGGACCATCTTCCGAAAACAGCCAGCACACCACTATCACAGAAGATACCGTGGCAAACTGGGCCAGCACATAGATCACATCGACGCACAGATTCAGATATGCCCAGACTGTGCCTGACTTAAGCAATAACTTTATATCGTAAACCCGCATGCATATCAGCAGGATGAATACCGACAAGGAGACAAGTGACACGCATTCTGCAGACAGAAGAAACACATTCTTCCCTACCAATGGCAGGAACCCGCACATACATATCAGATAATATGTGGCCATAAACAGTTCAAAGCCAACAACGGCTTTCAGAATCCATCCACATAGCGGCATTCTCGGCTGAAGCGAGACATTTACAAGAAGGATAGAGAACAGGCAAACTGATAGATCTACAACAAGACGATGAAGAAAATCTCCTCCAAGAAGGATGTCAGACACAAAGAGAAGAATACCGGCAGAGAGTATACGTGCCAGATGTCTTGCCCTTGCATCTGCAACGTCATCATATCTGAAATTACGTACAGACTGCACAATAGCAAGCGCAGCGACAGAAACAACAACAGTTACAGCAATAAACAGATTCATAGACAATTACATGGTTAGGTCAAACAAAAGTAAGAAATGCCGCCATTCCGAGCCAAGTCGGAATGGCGGCATTCGTCACATTTTTCTTTTTTTTATTGTTTTTTCCGTTTTTTAGTCTGCTTCTGTCATTTTTGAAACATTATGTCACTTTTTAGACTTCACCTTGATGGTATCAAAACCTTGCCCATACACACCCATGACATTCGAAACGGAAAGAAAAGCATCTGAATCAATGGTCTTCACATATCTTAATAAAAGATTGAGGTCATCCTTCCTGGTCACCACCATTATCACCTGCTTGTCCTCTTTCGAATACCATCCTTTTGCAGGAAGAACGGTCACTCCCCTCTTCATATCAAAAGCAATGGCATCAGCCATGGCCTCCATGTTCTTTGTAAAGATGAACACCTGCACTGACTGCTTCGAGCCGGACAGGTACAAGTCAATGGCATAACCGCAGACTGTCACCTGTATGAGACCGTACACGACGACAGCCAGTTTCTCTGTGAACGGAAGGAGATCACCAGCCTCAGTATATGAAGGGAAAAGAAGCGATGACAGAATGATGCCGACATCAATGATAAGAATGACCCTGCCAGGAGATGCCGGATAGAACTTGCACCATACAAGAGCCACAATGTCGGTTCCTCCTGTACTTCCGCCTTGAGAAATGGACAGTCCGATTCCGAATCCTGCGATGATTCCTCCGAGGAAAGTACAGATCAGTTTTCCGTTCGACAAGGCGAACTCATGTATGAAGTCTGCAGGTATGATTTTCGGCATCAGTCCGAGCATGAATGATGTCATGAATATGGCATAAATGGTCTTCCCACCGAAACCGGTACCAAGGATCTTTGTCCCTATGAACAACAGCAGTACATTGAGCACAAAGTAGGTCACTCCCATAGGAAGGCCTGTCGCATAGTAAAGTATCGACGCAAATCCGGACACCCCACCACCGATCAGGTTGTTCGGAAGAAGGAAAATGGTCCATCCGAGTGCGTAGGACACGACGCCGAGGGTAACAAGGGCATACTCCTTGACCAACGTAGCAGCAGATGTCTTCAAAAGGGTCTTTGTCATTTGATTTCCTCCTCTATATCTAAGTCTTTCTTCTTGAGACCGGTCTTGACTTCCTCAAAACCTTCTCCATATACACTCATGGCAGTCGAAACCGATATGAATGCCTTTCTGTCAATTTCCTTGATTGCATTCACCACCTCATTCATCTGATACTTCCTTACTAGAATCAGAAGTACCTTGCCTTCATTCTGCGTATACCAGCCCACAGACTGAAGTGCTGTGACACCACGATGGATGTCGTTGATTATGTGATTCGCAATCTGTTCATACTTGCTTGAAAATACAAGAATCTGCACAGAGGACTTGTTGCCCAAAAGCACAAAATCCACTCCGAACGAGAATCCGAGCATGATCACATAAGCATATATCATATCCACCAGACCTTTGTCAGGAACAACCAGCAGACATGCTATGATGAACAGGTCGGTCACCAGATAGACACGTCCCGGAGACACCGGCCAGTACTTGTTGACCATCATGGCAATGATGTCGGTACCACCTGCACTGCCGCCACGCATGAGAACCAGACCAAGTCCGACTGACTCCATAGCAGCACCGACCAGCGCAACAAGAAGTTTCTCATCCATCATCACGACAAGTTGCGGGAACTTCGGCAGCACTTCAAAGAAAAGAGAGGTCATGGCGATCATATAGATCGTCTTGAACCCGAAGCCTTTTCCGAGCGTGAAGAAGGACAGGATCAGAAGAAGGACATTGATGGTCGGGTATGTCCATCCGATAGGTATGCCCGTCGCGAACTGGATGATGGTACACAATCCGGTTAGTCCGCCACTGGAGAGGCCGTTAGGGATTATGAATGATGTCCACGCTATACAGAATATGAAACCTCCTATCGTCATGAGCAGGTAGTCCCATATCACAGAGAGGATTTTATTCGTCTTCATGGTACTATTTTACGACAACATTTACAATCTTGCCAGGAACTACAATAACCTTGAGGATGTTGCCTCCGGCTACATATTTCGAAGTCAGTTCAAGTCCGCGCACATGCGCATCTACATCCTCGCGGGACATATCGAGAGGCAGATCCACAGTAAAACGTGTCTTTCCATTGAATGACACGGCATATGTGCAGGTGTTCTCCACGGTATATGCCTCCACATATTCAGGGAAGGATGCATAGGTGATGCTTTCCTTGTGTCCGAGAGCCTCCCAAAGTTCCTCAGCAATATGAGGAGCAAAAGGAGAAAGAAGTATGATAAGCGGCTCAAGTATCTCGCGCTTATTGCACTTGAGGTCATAGAGTTCGTTGACAGCGATCATGAACGCGCTGACAGCGGTATTGTAAGAGAAGGCCTCGATGTCTGTGCGTACCTTGCCGATGAGTTTGTGCAGGGCCTTGAGTTCTTCTGCAGAAGGCTTCTCGTCAGTGACGATGAAACCGTCGCGGTCGTAGAACATTCTCCACACCCTCTTGAGGAAGCGGTTCACCCCGTCGATTCCCTTTGTATCCCATGGCTTGGACTGCTCGAGAGGGCCAAGGAACATCTCATAAAGCCTCAGAGTATCAGCGCCATAAGTATCGCATATCATATCCGGATTCACGACATTGAACATCGACTTCGACATCTTCTCAATAGCCCAGCCACAAATGTATTCGCCATTCTCGAGGATGAACTCCGCATTTGCAAAATCAGGCATCCAAGCCTTGAAGGCTTCAAGATCCAGACGGTCGTTGCGGACTATGTTCACGTCTACATGGATTTCTGTAGTCTCATACTGATCCTTGAGGCCATATGACACGAATGTGTTCGTATTGATGATACGGTATACGAAATTCGAGCGTCCCTGGATCATTCCCTGATTGATCAGTTTTCTGAAAGGTTCCTTCTCGCATACATAGCCGAGGTCATATAGGAACTTGTTCCAGAAGCGTGAGTAGATAAGGTGGCCTGTGGCATGCTCGGTTCCTCCGATATAGAGATCCACATCACGCCAATATTCATCAGCCTCCTTACCCACAAGAGCCTCTGAATTATGAGGGTCCATGTAGCGGAGATAGTATGCGCTGCTGCCTGCAAATCCCGGCATGGTGCTTTTTTCTATAGGATAACCGTCGATGGCCCAGCCTGCCGCACGTCCAAGAGGAGGTTCTCCGGTCTCGGTAGGAAGGAACTTGTCCACCTCAGGAAGTTCGAGAGGAAGACGGTCGAAGGTCATCGGTGTCGCAACACCGTCCTTGAAGTACATAGGGAACGGTTCTCCCCAGTATCTCTGACGCGAGAAGATGGCGTCACGAAGACGGTAGTTTATCTTTCTGCGTCCGATGCCGTGAGACTCGACATAGTCGATTGCTGCAGGAATTGCTTCCCTGACAGTCATTCCGTTCAGGAAGCCTGAGTTGCACATGATGCCTTCCTTGGCGTCAAAACTTGACTCGTTGACATCACATCCCTCGATCAGAGGAATAATAGGAAGATCAAAACGTCTCGCGAATGCATAGTCACGGCTGTCATGCGCAGGAACTGCCATGATGGCTCCTGTACCGTAACCCGCAAGCACATATTCCGAAATCCACACAGGTACCTTGTCACCTGTAAGAGGGTTGACCGCATAAGAACCCGAGAACACTCCTGTGACCTTTCTGGTCTCAGTCATTCTCTCACGCTCGGTCTTCTTCTTTGCTGCCACAAGATATTCTGCCACAGCATCCTTCTGACCAGGAGAAGTGAGTTTCTCAACCCACTCGCTTTCAGGAGCAAGCACCATGAATGTCACACCGAACACGGTATCAGCACGGGTAGTGAAGATGGTCATGTCATATTCCTGATCTCCGTTGAACACCTTGAACACCATTTCTGCACCCTGACTCTTGCCTATCCAGTTGCGCTGCATATCCTTGAGTGAGTCAGTCCAGTCAAGACCTTCGAGATCGTCAAGCAGACGGCCTGCATATGCAGACACTCTGAGCTGCCACTGGGTCATCTTCTTCTGCTCCACAGGGTGACCTCCACGGACAGAATAACCTTCCTTCACCTCGTCATTTGCAAGCACGGTTCCGAGCGCAGGACACCAGTTCACCGCAGTCTCACCCTGATATGCAATACGATACTGCATCAGCACAGCAGCCTTCTCCTTATCTGAAAACGCAGTCCACTCGGAAGCGGTAAAAGGCTTGACATCGCCGCATGCAGCATCAACCGCAGCGCTGCCGCCTTCTGCGAATGCAGCCTCCAGTTCTGAAATCGGACGGGCCTTCTGCTGAACATTGTCATACCAACTGTCGAACATCTGCAGGAACGCCCACTGAGTCCACTTATAGTATTCAGGATCACAAGTCCTCACCTCGCGCGACCAGTCATATGAAAAGCCTATGCGGTCCATCTGCTCACGATACCTTGCAATATTCTTCTCTGTAGTAACGGCAGGGTGCTGTCCTGTCTGGATGGCATACTGCTCGGCAGGAAGTCCGAAGGCATCATATCCCATAGGATGAAGCACATTGAATCCGCAGAGTCTCTTGTAGCGGCTATAGATGTCGCTCGCGATGTATCCGAGCGGATGGCCGACATGAAGTCCCGCACCTGAAGGATACGGGAACATGTCCAGCACATAGTATTTAGGCTTCGAATTGTCTATCTCAGCCTTGAATGTCCGGTTGGCAGCCCAATACGCCTGCCATTTCCTTTCGATTTCCTTAAAATTATATTCCATAGGTATATATTGAACTTACAAAACAAATCATTTCTTTATTCCGAAACTGCCTTTGCCGCCTTTCTTTTCCAGACGGAACTCTACAGGAATGGACATCGATGTCCTTACCTTTTCCCCGTTACGTCTTCCCGGCTTCCATTTCGGCGAAGCGCTCACGACCTTGACCGCTTCGGCATCCAGTTCCGGAGACACACCCTTCGACACCTTCACATCGGTCACTTTTCCGTCGATGCCGATTATGAAATCCACCATCACACGACCTTGAACCCCATCCCGAAGGGCCTCTTCAGGATACTTGAGATACTGGTACACCCATTTCTCAAGGAACTGGCGCGGATCAGCACTATTAAGGAACATCGGCCTCTGGTCACAATCGTAGTAAGCCACCACATCTTCATATGAAGAGCCTTTCGAAACAGACTGCGACGGAGCAAAAGCAGGTGCAGTCTGCTGGTTGGCCAGAGCGAGAAGGTAGTTGTATATATATTCCAACTCCCTTTCCATCATGCCGTAGTCAATGATGGACTGGGTGTCACGGTCGGTATTGTGTTCCGGATAGCGTCCGGTGGTGAAGGTCACAGACGGTATCTCCTTGGCATAGAACGCACGATGATCGGAAGGATAGACTTCAGTGGATACTATTTCAGGGTGGACAGGTTGGAGTTCGCCGGTAAGGGTTCTTGCAATTGCATTCATATCTGCATTTGATGCCGTATATGCATAAAACCCGTTATAACCCGTCCCGATCATGTCAAGATTGACCATGGCATCTATCTTTCCGGAGAAAGAACGGTTCAGGAAATACCATGAACCGGCGAAAGTCTCGTTTGACGCTCCGAAGGCAGCGAACAGGACAGAACGACGGAACATGATGGAATTAGTCTGGACCATACGGGCAAGTTCCACAAGCATCGCAAGTCCGGACGCGTTGCCGTTGGCACCGCAGAAGACCCTTTCGACCGGCTTGCCGTCGATCGTCATGGTCATGGTACCTATATTGTCGAGACGCGCCCCCACTACGATATAACTGTCACAGAGTTTCTTGTCATACCCCTGGACATATGCTATGACATTCCTGGAAGTGAGGGTGTCGCCTGATTCCTGTCTCAAACCGAACACATCTCCACCTGAAGGAGACAATAGATCGATACCGTACTGTCTGAAAATATTATCCACATATAGAGCCGCTTCCTTCTCACCTTCAGAACCGGCTTTACGACCTTCCAGCCCCATTGCACTCAAAGTACGGACATGGGACTTCATGGCAGCTACAGTCTCGCTATCATAAAGATCATCATAGGAAACAGCACCGTCACGATACTGAGCGCTCGCAATAGCACACGGCATCATGACAAATAGAAATAATGCGAGGATCCTGCACTTCATCACCTACTCGTTTACCAGAATCCACACATCCTTAGGACAGAACGGCTCCTTCTTGACTTCACTAAGAGCAGAAAGGGCATCCTGCAGTTTATTTACCGGGCTCACACCTACTGCGATGAGCCCCCCTTTACCGAAACTGATAAGGGCGGGCTTATATCCGGCATCCTTGGCCACATTGAACAAGGCTTCTGCATATGACCTTGTACGGAAGGAGCCTAGAATGATATAATATCTTGACTCAAGTTTCGTCGCAAACAGTCCTCCCATAGCAGCAGGATTGAGGATGGAGCCTCCAAGTTGTCTGATGGAATCCAGAGCGTCAAGAGAGTCCTGCATCATCTTCTGCTCCACCTTGCGAAGCGAATCCAGACGGGCCATAAGCGCCTGCTCTTCTGCCTTCAGGATTTCAAGCCTCATATTCTCGATATCCTCGCTTGTGGGACGACCGGCCACCTTGCGCATGAAGTCACAGCCTGTGACAGTCAGCAGCATCATGACCGCAAGGAGCATATGTATTCTTTTCATATTCCGTCGATTTTAGCCTATTCGTGCAAATTTAACGATTTAATGGACTGAGACAAAAATTTCTTTGATATATTTGCATACAAAACCATAATTAAAGCATTGGGAAGGCCCTTCAGACATATTTACGCATTAGTTTCTGCTGCATTATGCCTTGCTGCAACAGTAAGGACGGAAGCAGGAGCGCAGGAACTGATGATGAAGGAAGCCTGGGACAAGGCGCTGGTATCTGTGCCGTCGCTATACCGCGCAGATACTTTGTCAATCTGCTTCATGGGCGATGTGATGATGCATTCCGAGCAGATAAGGTCGGCTCTCAGGGCGGACGGCACCTACGACTTCACCCCATGGTTCAGCCTGATTTCCGACAGGATAGCCGGAGCGGATCTTGCTGTCGCAAACATGGAATTCACTCTGGCCGGCGAACCGTATACAGGATATCCGTGCTTTTCGGCGCCATACTCTTTCGCTGATCACCTTGCCGACGTCGGGTTCGACATCTTCCTTGCCGCCAACAACCACATCTTCGACAAAGGAAGCGAAGGTGCCGCAAGGACTGTGGAGGAGTACAGGAGACTGGAAAAGGAACGGGGAATAATGTTTACTGGACTTGCTGAAAGCCAGGAAGCCCGTGACAGGAATACGCCTCTGATGGTATTGAGAAAAGGCATCAGGCTTGCGTTCATCAACATGACCTACGGCACCAACCTCGGCATGCAGACCATATGGCCAAAAACCAATTACATCGGAGAGAAAAACTTTATGTCTCAGGCATTTGAAGCGGCGGAAGAAAAAGGAGCAGACATGATCATAGCCCTTCCTCACTGGGGCCCGGAATATGAACTCGGACACTCTAAGACACAGGAGGAGACAGCCGGATTCCTGATAGAGAACGGAGCAGACCTGATCATAGGAGCGCACCCGCATGTAGTCCAGGACATTTCCTGCGTCGGAGAGGTACCTGTGGCATATTCCTTGGGAAATGCAGTTTCAAACATGAGTGCTCCGAACACCCAAGTGGAACTGATGGTGACTCTTAAAATCGCAAGACAGGCCAACGGAGACCTGAAGATGCTGCCCTTGGAATTGACCTGGCTTTGGTGCTCCAGACCGGGCGGATTCGGAAAGGATTACACAGTCATACCGATAGAAGAGTACATAGGAAGGCATGGCGAATGGATCGGAGCCTGGGACTATGACAAGATGATTACAACATACGAAAGAGTAAAAAACAACCATAAATGAGCAGACAGTCAATTTGCCTGGAAGCCATCGACCCTCTGGAAATCTACGGTCCCGGCAACAGGAACCTCGAGGCATTGAGAAGTTATTTCCCGGACCTCAAGGTAATCGCAAGAGGAAACGAAATCATCCTGGACGGGAAGGATCAGGATGTGGAAGGTTTCACAACCAAACTGAACATGCTGATCGAAAGAAGGCAGCACAAGACAAACGTGACGCCCTACGATGTGGAGGATCTTTTTGACGGAGAATGCACTCCTGACAGATTCCGCCTTAGCGGAGACTCAGTAATCGTCCACGGCAACGACGGCAAGCCGATCAAGGCACGCAACCGCACCCAGCAGGAAATGGTCAAGGCCTATTTCGAGAACGACCTGATCTTTGCCGTCGGCCCCGCAGGAACAGGAAAGACATACATCGCCATAGCACTCGCCGTCAGAGCACTCAAGAACAGGGAAATAAAGAGAATCATCCTCACCCGCCCGGCAGTCGAGGCTGGAGAACGTCTGGGCTTTCTTCCGGGAGACCTGAAGGACAAACTTGACCCATATCTCCAGCCGTTATACGATGCTCTCGGGGACATGATTCCCGCCAAAAGGCTTCAGGAATTCATGGCGGAAGGCACCATCCAGATCGCCCCTCTGGCATATATGCGCGGACGCACTCTCGACAGGGCCTGCGTCATTCTGGATGAGGCACAGAACACCAATCTGGGACAACTCAAGATGTTCCTTACCCGAATGGGCTGCGATGCAAAATTCATCGTCACCGGAGATGCCAGCCAGATCGACCTTCCGAACAGAAGGGACTCGGGGCTCCTTAAAGGAATAGAACTGACAAAAGACATCAAAGGCATCAGAACCATCACATTCAGGAACGAGGATATCGTCCGACACCCGTTGGTGGCCAAGATAGTCAAGGCATTCGAAAAAGGGGAAACGGTCTGACCGTCTCCCCTTCTTTATTGATATAGGTTCTGATATTCAGTTAGCCTGACCTGTCTTCACAACCTCGTCATACTTCTTGTATCCTGCCTCATACTCTGCACCGTTGCTGATGAAACGGTAGTAGATATTCTTAAGGTACTCAGCGATATTAACCTTGAGTTCGTTGTCCTTAGACACCTGGTAAGCCTTCTCGAATGGCTCAAGAGCGTTCTTGAGCGACTGTTCGAACTGAGCAACCAAAGCCTCGTACTTCTTGTCATCAAACTCGTTTGAAGCCTCTTCAGAAAGTTTCACCGCCTGCTCGTAGTAAAGGATGCCTGCTCCTATGTAACCGAACTCGTATTCAGGGTTGATCTCAGCACACTTGTAGTATGACTCGATAGCCTTCTCTACATTTCCGAGTTCCTTGTAGATGTTTCCTTCTACATAATAGAGCGAAGCGTTGTTAGGCTCGTTCTTCTTCGCGCCGTCAATGAGAACGAAGAGTCTGTCAGTGTTCTCACCACTGTTAATATAATAATTTATGAGACCTATAAGGATGCTCTGGCTCTGAGGGAACTTCACGAAGCCCTCCTCAAGGAGTTCAGCACCTTTCTTTGCATCACCGAGTTTAGCGTAGACGTCACCGAGTTTAGCATAAACCTCGCCTCCCTCATAGTAGTAGCCTGCATCGAGGCATTTTTCAAAGAAGTTCTTTGCTCTCTCGTAATCTTGGACAGCCCACGCAGTATAACCCGCATTATAAATAGCGGTGGTATCCGCCTTTGCAAGAGGTTCAGTAGCGGCAGCAAGAGCAGCCTTCTCAAAGAGTACGCTGGCAGCCTTCATGTCTCCGAACTGATACTTATTCATTCCCTCATCAAGATACTTTGCAGCGATATTTCCGAGACCTGCACAGATATCCTTTACCTTAGACTGCTTCACATCCACTTCATAGGCCTTGGAATAAGCCTCCACTGCTTTTGCAAGTGCGTCCTCGTAGACAGGCTGAGTAACATTGATGAGAGCCAGCTGTCCGTTTCTGTTGTAGTAGTACTCCTTGGTAGCATAGATTTCCTTCATATAAGGCTCGCCATTGAGAACAACTTCCTCTACGCCTGTCGGCCTGTCATTGCCCATGATGAGGGTAAGTTCCTGCTGTGTGGCACCGATCCATGCTGAACCTGCAGGAGCTGTATATGCATCCATGTATGCCTCTGCAAGTTTGATCCATGTCGCAACCTTGGTTGCCTTCTTCTCGTTCTGAGAAGCGGCTTCAGCAGATTCAACAGCCTTCTTTGCCGCATCCGGAGTCTTCACCTGTGCATCAGCCACCTGTACTGAAAGCAGCACTGCCAATGCGATCAAAATTCTTTTCATAATGTTGTAGTTATTAAGTGATTATTCGTTTGTCTGTTCTGGAACAGCTTCTGTATCAGCATGTTCTTCTTCTGATTTGTTCACTGCGGAAACTGCTGCGATCGAATCACCCTCCTTGATATTGATCAGACGTACACCCTGTGTCGCGCGTCCTGCCACCTTGATGCCCGAAACCGCCATCCTGATGGTAAGTCCCGAACGGTTAATTATCATAAGGTCATTCTCATCCGTAACATTCTTTATTGACACCAGATCACCTGTCTTTTCAGTGATTTTCAAGGTCTGGACACCCTTTCCACCTCTGCTGGTCTTGCGGTATTCATCAAAGTCAGAGCGTTTTCCATATCCATGCTCGCTGACAACGAGTATGCTGTGCGATGCGGCATCCTCTGCAGTAGGATCGTATGTTATCATTCCTACAACCTCGTCATCCTCATCAATATTTATGCCGCGAACACCTGAAGCAGTTCTTCCGAGTGCCCTTGCGTCCGATTCATCGAAGCGGCAGCAACGACCCTTGCGGCCTGCTAGAAGAATCTCGCTGTGACCGTTGGTCATCACAGCCTCAAGAAGTTCGTCACCCTCACGGACTGTGATCGCGATGACTCCATTCGTACGAGGACGTGAATAAGCCTCGAGAGATGTCTTCTTGATGATACCCTTCTTCGTACCGAGGACGATATAGTTGCTGTTGACATATTCCTCGTCCTTCAGATTCCTGACGTTGATGTACGTCTTGATCTTGTCGTCCGGATCTATATTGATGACATTCTGGATGGCACGGCCCTTTGAGGCGCGTGATCCTTCCGGAATCTCGTATACCTTCAGCCAGTAACATTTTCCGTTCTGAGTGAACAGGAGCATCGTGCTGTGCATATTGGCAACATAGATGTGCTCGATGAAGTCCTCATCACGGGTGGCGCTTCCCTTCATTCCGACTCCTCCCCTGTTCTGGAGACGGTATTCGGTGAGGGACGTCCTTTTAATATAGCCGAGATGCGAGATGGTGATCACCACATCCTCGTCAGCATAGAAATCCTCAGGGTTGAATTCCTCGGCAGAGAGAGCGATCTCAGTCCTTCTTGCGTCACCGTACTTCTCCTTCATCTCCATGGTCTCGTCCTTGATGATACCTAACTGGAGCTTCTCGTCAGCAAGCACATCCTGACAGTATTTCACGAACTTCATGAGTTCGTCGTACTCGCTCTGGAGTTTCTCACGTTCGAGTCCTGTAAGCTGACGCAGACGCATCTCGACGATGGCGGTTGCCTGTACATCCGAAAATCCGAAGGCTGCCATGAGTTCGGTCTTCGCCTCATCGACACTCTTTGAAGAGCGGATGATGTTGATGATCTGGTCAATGACATCAAGAGCCTTGAGCAGGCCTTCGAGGATATGTGCCCTCTTCTGAGCCTTGTCCAGGTCGAACTTTGTCCTTCTGACGATGACCTCGTGCCTGTGCCTTACGAAGTACTTGATGAGTTCCCTCAGATTGAGTGTACGAGGACGTCCGTTGACAAGGGCTACATTGTTCACTGAGAAACTTGACTGGAGAGGAGAGTACTTGTAGAGCATGTTCAGCACCACATTCGCATTCGCATCCTTCTTGAGGCGGATGACGATGCGCACTCCCTTCATCGTAGTCTCGTCATTGATATAAGCGATGCCGTCTACTTTCTTGGTTTCGACAAGTTCAGCGATCTTTTCGATCATCTCACGTTTGTTTACCATGTAAGGGATCTCGGTCACGACTATGGTCTCACGGCCTGAGTCACTTACCTCAATCTCTGTCTTCGAACGGATCACGATACGGCCGCGTCCTGTTTCAAACGCATCCTTGATGCCCTGACGTCCCTGAATGATACCTCCTGTCGGGAAGTCCGGACCTTTCACATACTGCATGAGTTCCTCGACTGTGATCTCAGGATTGTCCACATATGCACAGATCGCGTCGCAGCATTCGCTGAGGTTATGCGGAGCCATGTTTGTGGCCATTCCGACCGCAATACCTGAAGATCCGTTCAGGAGAAGAAGCGGCACCTTTGTAGGGAGAACCGTCGGTTCCTGAAGAGAGTCGTCGAAGTTGTTCTGAAAGTCTACAGTATCCTTTTCGAGGTCTGCAAGGACCTCATCCGAAAGTTTCGATAGTTTTGCTTCGGTGTAACGCATCGCAGCCACCGGGTCACCGTCCATGGATCCGAAGTTACCCTGTCCGAATACGAGCGGGTACCTAAGGCTCCAGTCCTGAGCCATTCTGGCCATAGCGTCATACACGCTGGAATCTCCGTGCGGGTGGAACTTTCCGAGCACCTCACCGACGATACGGGCAGACTTTTTGGTCTGGCTTGTATGCCTGAGACCGAGACCGTCCATTCCGAACAGCACCCTCCTGTGTACCGGCTTGAATCCGTCGCGCACATCAGGAAGCGCTCTGGAGACAATCACCGACATCGAATAGTCGATATACGCACTCCTCATCTGCTGGTCGATATTCACCTGCTCAATCCTACCTGTCTTTACCTCATTTTCCATATTTGAATTTATCTTTATATACTTTTATGCATATCCCCGCAAAGTTACAATTTTTTTAGTAATTTTGTGCAATCAAGACGAATTTAATTATGGAAATAAGCATATCTGACGAACTCAATTCGATTATCAGTTATTCCCGCGAGGAAGCGCTGAGGACCGGAAGTTACGGAATCGCCCCCGATCACTTCTTTCTCGGCATCCTCAGACATAGGGAAAACACTGCCGTGGATGCCCTCAGGGGCCTTGCCGTCGAGATCGACGAGATGAAGCAGTTCATAGACAGTTACATCTTCACCAACGAGCACATCCCGTACTCGGAAATCGAGCATGTGAGTTTCTCGCGTGGGGCACAGAACGTATTGAGTTATACGATTCTGGAAGCCACCAAACTCAGGAGTGCACAGGCTTCGTCGCAGCATCTGCTCCTTGCGCTCTGCCGCGCAGGAAGTTCATATGGAAGCACCTATCTACGTGACCTCGGAGTCGAATACGGAAGCATATTCAAGTATCTTGACCGCAACGAACTTCTCGACAGAGGCACTGCCGACAAGGAAGAAGAGCCCACGGACGAAGGTGAGGAAAGTCCTCAGATACACATCCGCCAGGCAAGGGAGGAAGAGAAGAAGACATCTCCGCTGGAAGAGTTCGGCTACGACATCACCCGGGCCGCACGCGAAGGGAAACTGGACCCGCTCGTTGGAAGGGAGGATGAGATCCAGCGTGTCATCCAGATCCTGGGACGCAGAAGGAAGAACAATCCTATGCTGGTAGGCGACCCCGGAGTGGGCAAATCCGCGATCGTGGAAGGCATCGCCATCAAGATAGTCACCGGCGACATCCCGCCAGTCCTCGCCGACAAGCGCCTGATATCGCTGGACCTTGGTTCCATTGTGGCGGGAACTAAATATCGAGGCGATTTCGAGAAGAGACTGAAATCAATAATAAACGAAGTAGCTGAAAGCCCTGATGTGATTCTGTTCATTGACGAATTCCACACCATAGTCGGTGCCGGAGGCGCTTCAGGAAGTCTTGATGCAGCCAACATGCTCAAGCCTGCCCTTGCAAGAGGCGACATCCAGTGCATCGGAGCCACGACATTGGACGAATTCCGCAAGGTCGTAGAAAAGGACGGAGCGCTTGACAGAAGGTTCCAGAAGATTGTTGTGGAACATACGGACATCCCTCATTCGATCTCGATTCTCGACAGGCTGAAGACCAATTACGAAAAGCATCACAACGTAATATATACTGACGAAGCAATTGAGGCATGTGTAAGGATGTCAGAGCGTTACATAACAGACAGATGCCTTCCGGACAAGGCCATTGACGCCATGGACGAGGCCGGCTCGATGGTACGCCTGAAGAACCCTAAGAAGACGGGGCATGTGACGGCAGAGGATGTGGCCTGCGTGATATCGAAGATGACCGGCATACCTTCGGGAAGGGTCGCGGAAAACGAAGGAAGCAGACTGATGAAGATGCAGGAGATCATTCAGAAACGTATTATCGGTCAAGATGAGGCCGTCGGAAAAGTGGTCCGCGCCATCCGGCGCAACCGTGCTGGCATCAAAGATCCGGGCAAGCCTGTCGGCACCTTCCTATTCTTCGGTCCGACAGGAGTGGGAAAGACCCAACTCGCCAAGTCCCTCGCTGAGTATCTCTTTGATTCCGAGGATAATATGATAAGGCTCGACATGAGCGAATACATGGAGAAGTTCAATGTATCGAGGCTCATCGGAGCGCCTCCGGGATATGTGGGATTCGAAGAAGGCGGACAATTGAGCGAAAGGGTCAGACGCAAGCCGTACTGCGTGGTCCTGCTGGACGAGATCGAGAAGGCCCATCCTGATGTATTCAACCTCCTCCTGCAGATCATGGACGAGGGACGGCTTACGGACAGCAATGGAAGGACTGTGAGTTTCCGCAACACTATAGTCATCATGACCTCGAATGTCGGAAGCCGCGAACTCGAAGAATACGGCAACGGCATGGGATTCAGTACATCCGGAAGGAATGTCACAGTCAACAGAAAGGCTGTAGTGGAAAAGGCCGTCAGAAAGGCTTTCCCTCCAGAATTCATCAACAGGGTCGACGAACAGGTGTTCTTCAATTCCCTATCCAGAGAAGACATAGAAAAGATCATCGACATCGAACTAAGGAGTCTGAAGAGGCGCGTCAAGGAAGCGGGATTCGAACTCGTCGTGACCGCGTCAGCAAAACGCTTTGTCGCCGAAGCGGGATACGACCCGAATTACGGGGCAAGGCCTCTCAAGAGAGCCATTCAGAAATATATCGAGGATCCGGTATCCGAACGCATCATAGAAGACAGGATGCTGCACGGCACAGGACGTGGCGGCAGACTCAGGGTAAGTTCAGGCAAGGCTGATGTCCATGAGCTGAAGATCCATTTCGTTGATCATGTCGACTAAAGTCTTGTAAGAAGGGTCAGAGGCGATCATTGAACTGACGAATGTGAGAGTGTTCTGTGTATTCATAACCATTTGTTTTTGTTGATGCAAAGGTACCGCCATCTTGTGCCAAACCAAGGCACATGTTACATGATTTTTGAAAAATCATCATATATTTGATGTGGAACGGATAAGATCGGACATATGGAACAGAATGAAAGATATGTAGACAAACTAGCGAAATACATACTGCTTGCCGCAGGCATCGCCATCGTCGGCGCGTTGTGCTGGTACTTCAGGAGCGTGCTGGTGTATATACTCATCGCCGTGGTGGTGTCATTGATAGCAAAGCCTGTGATGAGACTCCTGCAGAAGATACGTATCAAGGGCAGGAAGGCCCCGGACTGGATCCTGGCAGTAATTTCCCTGGTTCTTGTGCTGGGAGCGGTGATGGCAGTGATTGTCGGAATCATCCCTATAGTCGGCGGCATTATCAAGGATATCTCGCTGGTCAACATTGAAAACGCCGCACGTAGCATCGCCGTACCGCTTGCCGACCTTAATACCTTCCTCAGACAGAGTTTCCCTAATCTCGGAGACGGTTTCCGTCTGGAAGTGGCAGTGCTCCAGGAGGTCCAGAAGTTCATGAACGTATCCATGTTCTCGTCCGTGCTCGGATCGGCCGCCTCCTTCCTCACAAGCCTCGGAGTAGGACTCTTTTCAGTGGTGTTCATCGGTTTCTTCTTCATCAAGGACGACGGCCTGTTCACAAACATAGTCTGCGCCCTGGTCCCTGACAAGCATGAGAAGACCACAGAAAAGGCTATAGCCGACATCGGATACCTCCTTTCGAGATATTTCACAGGTGTCATGCTCGAGGTGATGGGAGTCGCTCTGATCAATTTCCTCGGCCTGTGGCTCATCGCCCGTCTGGGATTCAATGCCGCCATCGGTATCGCCTTCCTTACAGGCATCCTGAACATCATACCATATGTAGGACCGCTTCTTGGCGGGGCACTCGGCACAGTACTCGGCCTCATCATCAAGTACAGCAGCGCTGTCCCTATCGGCCTTGACGTCAACTTCTGGCTGTTCACAGGCATCCTTATCGCCATTTTCTGCTTCACGCAACTTATAGACAACATGCTCTACCAGCCTGTCATCTATTCTACAAGCATAAAGTCAAAGCCTCTCGAGATATTCATTGTCCTTCTTATCGTAGGACACATCGGAGGTCCTCTGAGCATGATCGTGGCGATCCCATGCTACACTGTCGTCCGTGTGATAGCCTTCCGATTCTTCCGTCACATCAAGGCCATACGCAGACTCATACCTTCTGAAAAACTTATAACTGACGATAAAAACGACACAGATGAAGAATAAGATTCTCCTGACAGGAACCCTGTTCCTCCTTGCCATTGCAAAAGTAGCCGCGCAGTCGGAAACCATCACGCCTGACGGCACATACATGTATGAGCGTCGTGACACATGCGATCTCTTTCTTGACGTCTACAATCCTGCGCCAGGCAGCGAGACCACATTCAACGGTCATGAAAAGCCTACTGTCGTATTCATGTTCGGAGGAGGATTCATCAGGGGTACGCGCGACGATTCGAGTTATCACTCCTGGTTCAGAAATATGACTCAGAACGGCTACAGGATCATATCGATCGACTACCGTCTGGGACTCAAAGGCTCGACAAAGGTTGGCGTGGCTCAGGTAAATGTCCTGGACAAGGCCATCCATATGGCAGTGGAAGATCTTTTCAGTGCGACAAATTTCATTCTTAACAATGCGGATCAGTTCGGGGTATCTCCGGACAATATCGTGATCAGCGGTTCTTCTGCAGGAGCAATCACCGTCATGCAGGCGGAATACGAGGTGGCAAACAGGACTCCATGGGCATCGGTGCTTCCGGAAGGCTTCAATTACGCAGGTGTGATGTCCTTCTCAGGAGCGATCCTGTCGCGTGAAGGATTTGTGGATTACGCCACCGCTCCATGCCCTACCCTGATGATGCACGGAACGGCAGACAAACTCGTACCTTACAAGCAGATCAAAATCTTCAAACTGGGCTTTTTCGGAGGCGGCAAACTTGTGAAGCGTTTCCAGAAATTCGGATACAACTACAACATGTACCACTTCGTCGACTACGGTCATGAGATCGCAGGCTCGATGTATTCCACCGTCGATCTTCAGATAGATTTCCTTGAAAGTAATGTAATGGAGAAGAAGATGCGCATTGTCGAGGCCTGGATCTCCGACCCTGACGTCTACAAGGGCTCAGGCCCTCAGTCCCGCAGCGAACTCTACGGCAGCAGGACGGGCGACGTGAGGATCTCCAATCAAAAAACCGCCCCTTTTTAATAT
>CAZYCJ010000026.1:0-27663 GCA_964645495.1 uncultured Muribaculaceae bacterium | reverse complement strand
TTGTGCAAACGCCTAAGGCAGTCATCATGAAACCTATCTGCGAGATGGTGGAGAAGGCAAGGACACGCTTGATGTCGGTCTGCACGCACGCAGTCACGGCTGCATAGAGAGCGGTGAAGGCACCGATATATGCTATCCACGGCAGGAGATCAGGAGCATAGCCCACAAAGAGCGGGAACATCCTGGCCACAAGATAGACACCCGCGACGACCATCGTCGCTGCATGGATAAGGGCACTCACAGGCGTAGGACCCTCCATAGCATCCGGAAGCCAGATATGCAGAGGGAACATTGCACTCTTTCCCGCACCACCGACGGACATCAGTCCCAATGCAAGCGGAACCATCATTCCTGCCGACACGAGGGTCGAAGATTCCGGAGAAAACGAGAAAGTTCCTGTATAACAACCATATACAAGGATTCCGATAAGGAAACCCAGATCCGCAAACCTTGTAACGATGAAGGCCTTCTTGCTTGCCGCTATGGCAGCAGGACGGGTGTAATAAAAGCCGATGAGAAGATACGAACTGACTCCGACAAGTTCCCAGAAGACATACATCTGGAATATGTTCGTCGCCACGACAAGTCCGAGCATAGCCATCGTGAAGAGCGAGAGGAAGGCATAATACCTCTGAAAGCCTTTCTCTCCCTTCATATATCCCATTGAATATATATGTACCATCAGACTCACGGTCGATATCACCACAAGCATCATTACCGAAATGGGATCAAGCATGATTCCCATGTTTATGCTCAGAGAATTGCCGAACGGAAGCCATTCGAAGTCGTATGGAAGGAGTGTCGGGAAAAGCCCGTCGGCTCCGCGTCCTGCGCTGAAATACCGGAATGCGGTATACCACGACAGCAAAGCGGTTCCTCCGACGGAAAGGATGCCGGCGATTCCGGCAGCCTTAGGCTTCATGTAACTTCCGAAAAGTCCGAGGACTACGAATGTCAGTAGCGGAAGAGCAAGTATTGCGATTGTATATCCCATGTCTATTCCTCCTTCATATTATCAAGATTCCTGACCTGGATGTTCTTCAGGTTGCGGTAGATGTTGATGATGATCGCAATGGCCACTGCGGTCTCGGCCGCACTCACGCCGATTGCGAAGATCGTGAAGAACACCCCCTCCAGTTCGCCCGGAAAGAGGAATCTGTTGAACACGGCAAAGTTTATGTCCACGGAGTTGAGTATCAGTTCCACGCTGATGAGCATGGCAAGGAGATTCCTTCGGATCAGGAACCCGAAGATTCCGATGAACATCATTATGGTCGAAAGGACCAGATACCATTCCATCTGTACCATATTCATTCCTCCTATCTTTTACGGGCGATCATGATTCCTCCGACGATGCAGGCCAGAAGCAGGATGCTTATGACCTCGAACGGAAGTATATACTGGTATTTTCCTGACCCCATCAGGGCATGGCCGATGGTCTGGATATCAAGTTCTCCTGTCTGGAACACCGACGGGAGGAACTTGTGCTTGAAGATGACGAACAGACACACGGCAAGTCCGGCCAGGGTGGACAGAAGTCCGGCGAAGAGTTTTCCTTTTCCCAGAGGTTCAGCCTTGTCTCCGTCGCTTGATGTCAGGAGGATACTGAACACATAAAGGATGGTTATGCCTCCGGCATAGATGAGAAGCTGCACCGCTCCGAGGAAGGAGTAGTTCAACTGGAAATAGATGCCGGCAGTGGCGAAGAGCACGAAGAGGAGATAGGTGGCGGACCTCAGGATCCTCTTTGTCGTGATGGCCAGGACAGAGCATACGCAGATGACCACGGCCAAGATCAGAAATACTATTGTTTGAAGTACCATACCTATTCCTTGTCTAAAGTGAGTTTAAGATGATTACGGTCATAGACGGCATTCTCGAAATCGGTCGAGAATGTGATGGCGTCATGCGGGCAGGCATTCACACACAACTGGCAGAACATGCATGCCCCGAGGTCATATTCATAACTGACCAGCACCTTTTTCTTGCGTCCTGTCTGTTCGTCCTCCACGACTTTCGAGACCACCTTGATGGTGTCGTTTGGACAGTTTATCTGGCAAAGGCCGCAGGCAACGCATTTTGCAGGATCCGGCATGGTCAGACGGCCGCGAAAACGCGGAGATATCTGCAGGGAGTCCCTGTTGTCCGGATATTCTTCAGTCACCTTTCTGGTGAAAAATTCTTTTCCGGTCACCTTGAATCCGGTCAGAAGGGTTCCTATGCCATGGAAAAGTTTACCGAAATAAGTTCTCTTCTGTTCCATAATCAGAAATGAAGTTTGAATACTACAATGACAACCATCACAAGAAGATTCAGCATGCTGATCGGAATCAGATACTTCCACTCCAATGTCAGGATCTGGTCGATCCTGAGACGCGGAAAGGTCCACTTCATCCACATCAGAAGCCATACCACGAAGAAGGCCTTGCCGAAGAACCACACAAAGCCCGGGATATAGTCCATGACGGCGTTGAATCCGTCCAGGCCCGGGATGTGGAGCGGCATCCAACCTCCGAGGAAGATGGTCGTAGCGACTCCTGCGATGATGAAGAGGTTCACGAATTCGGCCACATAGAAGAGTCCGAAATGCATTCCCGAATATTCGGTATGGTAGCCGGCAGTAAGTTCGCTCTCAGCCTCAGGAAGGTCGAAAGGCCCTCTGTTGACCTCGGCATTACCTGCAATGAGATAGATGATGAATGCTATCACGGCAGGGATATGGCCTTTGAAGATGAACCATCCGTCCTGCTGTCTCATCACGATCTCCGAAAACTGCATCGTATCTGTGAGGACGATGATGGTCAGGAGGCTCAGGCTCGCAGAAAGTTCATAACTGATCATCTGCGCTCCGCTTCGCATGGCTCCGATAAGCGAATATTTGTTATTGGAGCCCCATCCTGCCAGGAGGATGCCGACGACACCGATACTGGACGAGGCCATCAGGAAGAAGATGCCGACATTGAAGTCCAGCACTTCCATTCCCCTTCCGAAAGGAAGGCAACTGAATGCCATCACCGATGCAAGGATGACGATGAAAGGAGCAAGATTGTACAGGAACTTGTCAGCCTTTCTGATCGATATGATCTCCTTGGTGAGCATCTTGATCATGTCGCAGATCAGCTGGACGGTTCCCCAAGGGCCCACCCTGTTCGGTCCGAGACGGCACTGGAAGGCCGCACAGACCTTTCTCTCCATATAGATCATGATGACTGCGATCACCACATACAGGAGTATGATACATATTCCGACGGCAAGGCACTCCAGGAAAACGGCAAGTTCCACCGGCATGTACGAAGTCAGGAATTCATGTATCCAATGTGTTACTATTCCGAAATCAAACATATCTATCTGTCAATATCTGGTACAACATAATCCACTGTGGCACCTATCGCGATGAGGTCAGCGATCTTCGCATCGCGACAGAGGGTGTCCATCGCGGACACAAGAGGCAGTCCGGTGGAGCGGAACTTGAGTCTGTAAGGATACTTGTCGCCACGGCTCTCGAGATAGACTCCGAACTCTCCCCTGCTTCCTTCAACTGCCGTATACCAAGACCCCTCCGGAAGTTTGATGATCGGCTTCAACTTGACCCGGACATCTCCTTCAGGGATATTGTCGATCAACTGCTCGATGATACGGAGGCTCTGTTCTATCTCCTTCATCCTCACCATGTAACGCGCAAAGCAGTCACCTTCTTCAAATATGATTTCATCGAACTCGACCTTGTCATAAGCCGCATACGGATGGCGCTTTCTCACGTCGCATCTCCAGCCCGCAGCCCTTCCTGTTCCTCCGGTCGCTCCGAATGAGATGGCGTCTTCACGCGAGATCACTCCTACGCCCTTCATTCTTCCCTGCATTATGACATTGCCCGTGAAGACATCGTGATATTCCTTCAGTGTCGGACGCATGTATGCGATGAACTCCTTGACCTTTGTGACGAAATCAGGGGCGATATCGGCCTGCAGGCCTCCGATGACATTGTAGTTCTGGATCAGACGGCCACCTGTCGTTCCTTCGAAGATATCCAGTATCTTCTCCCTGTCGCGGAATCCGTAGAAGAAGGCTGTCAGGGCGCCAAGATCCATGCAGGCGCATGAGAAGAAAAGAAGGTGCGAGTCGATTCTCTGCAGTTCATCCATTATCGTGCGGATGTACTGTACCCTTTCGCTCACCTCTATGCCGAGAGCCTTCTCGATGCACATGCAGAGAGCATGACGGTTCTGGTGGGCGCCAAGATAGTCCAGACGGTCGGTCAGAGCCAAAGTCTGAGGATATGTCAGGCTCTCGCACATCTTCTCGATACCCCTGTGGATATAGCCGCAGTGGACATCCAGTTTCTTGATGGTCTCACCCTCAAGACTCACGCGGAATCTCAGTACACCATGAGTGGCCGGATGCTGAGGGCCGATATTTATCACATATTCATCCTCGTCGAAAAGGACTTCCCTATGCTTTATCACACTTCCGTCCTTCAGGACCTCGATATGCTGGGTCGTATCGGAAGTCTCCTCATTGGTCATTCGAAGGGGGTTGAGAGAAGCGTCATAATCCTTTCTCAAAGGATATCCGATCCAGTCTTCCCTGAGGAAAAGACGTCTCATGTCCGGATGGCCGATGAAACGGATTCCAAAATAGTCAAACACCTCACGCTCATTGAATTCCGCACCTTTCCAGATATCATACACACTGTACAGTTGCGGATTCCCGAGGTCTGTAGTCAAGGTCTTTATGACGACGTTTTCTCCGGTAGAGGTCTTCTCAAGATGGTATACTGCACCAAGTCCCTCTTCGCCCCAGTCCATTCCGGTAAGGGAACGGAGGAAATCGAAGCCCTCTTCCTTCAGTCGGAGAGCCTCGCCGCGGAAATTTTCCTGACTTATATTTCTGATTTCTTCCATATTACTTCTCCTTATCAGTCTTTCTGTTAACATCACCGAAGAACCTTTCGGCCTTCACCTTGTTCTGAAGCTGGATCATTCCGTAAAGCAGGGCCTCAGGACGTGGAGGACAGCCGGGGATATAGACATCCACCGGGAGAATGCTGTCGATACCGTTTACCACATGGTAGGACTTCTTGAAAGGTCCTCCGCTTATCGCGCAGCCTCCTACGGCGATCACATACTTCGGATCCGCCATCTGGTCGTACAGTCGCCTGAGCACCGGGGCCATCTTATGAGTGATGGTACCTGCCACCATGATCATGTCGGCCTGACGCGGACTGGCTCTCGTCACCTCGAATCCGAATCTGGCGAAGTCATATCGGGCGGCTCCGACTGCCATGTATTCGATACCGCAGCAACTGGTGGCAAAAGTAAGAGGCCAGATGGAATTGCCCCTGCCCCAGTTGATCATGTCGTCAAGGCATCCTACGACGACATTGGTTCCGGACTCATTGAGTTGCCGGACCATCTCTTCAAGATATTCCTTGTTCTTTACTTCCATTCCAATGCTCCTTTTTTCCATGCATATGCAAGTCCCAACACCAAAATCAGCAGGAAGAACAGCACCGCCACAAGGCCATACACTCCCAGGTTCTGGACGACAGCCGCCCAAGGAAACAGAAATACCGTCTCCACATCGAACATGAGGAAGAGAATGGCAAAGAGGTAGTAGCCGACCTTGAACTGCATCCACGACTTACCCTGAGTAGGGATACCGCACTCATATGACTCTCCTTTCTGCGGATTGTAGGAGCGTGGAGATATGGCTTTGGCAATACCTATAGCCGCAATGACTATGGTTATCGCCGTGAGAATCACGACGATCAGATAAGTAAAACTCATGGTATTATTGATTAAATCATTAATGACAGATTGCTTTTATCCGGAATACGGATGAGGCTAAATCAGAAATTTCTCCAGCACAACGAGTTGTCTGAAGGTGCCCGTCAGGTCTGAAATAGGACGGGTGAAGTCCCTGCCGACAACAGGGAAGATATTTCGAAGCATGACGAAACGCCTCGTATGTGAAATAATATTGTGTTTGTGGTTCTTGAGAGAACCGGTCATATTGATTCCTGATCCTGCATTGATGCTCGTGAGGGCATATGTAGAAAATGAATTGCCATGAATGACGTCGAATGATGACTCCGTCGATGCTGATCCGCATACTACGGAGCCGGTGTCATCCGCTCCCCTTCCTGTCAATGCAAAGAAGAGAGCAAGCACGATCATTATGATGATTTTTCTGCCCATTTTCCAAAAACGGTCGCGAATTTACTAAATTTTTCAATTATTGTACCCATCCGCGTCCAAAATCGGACAGTATTGTCAGCATTTTGGAGAAATGTCTGCAAATAACAGAGTCCGGTCTCATACTGAAATCAGTTGCCGATACCGGTTCGCTACGCAGGAGCATAGGGAAATGCTCCGCTCACCGGTATCGGCAACAGATTTTTAGATGACACGGAAGATGTTATTCTGCGGCAGTGGCGAGAGGTGAAGGAACATTGTAGACACGTGCAGCAAGTTCCTTGTCAAGCATATACATTCCGTACTTGTTGTCTTCAACAGCCTCTACAGTCGCAATCATCTCACGTGCTGACTCCTCCTCCTCGACCTGCTCGTCGATGAACCAGTTGAGACGGTTGATGGAAGCATAGTCGCGGTCCTCATTTGCAATGGCCGCAAGGTTATTGATCAGTGCAGTCACCTTCTTTTCATGCTCAAGCGTCTGTCTGTACATCGCAAGGACGCTGTCCCATGTGGCAGGAACCGCCTCGACAGGAAGAAGTTCCACCTTCGCATCGCGTGAGTTGAGATAGTTCATGAAGATGCGTGCATGAGCCTGCTCTTCCTGGAACTGTACATAGAACCAGTTTGCTACACCTTTGTAACCCTTAGCCTCGGCATCGAGTGACATTGCAAGATAAAGATAGGCCGACCATAACTCGGCATTGATCTGAGCGTTTATCGCTGAATGTAATTTCTGACTTAACATGGCAATAACGGTTTATAGTTCTAATTTTGAATAATTCCATTTTAATCACATCACAAAGGTACGGATAATTTTGAAAAATCAAAATATCGAGTGAAAATAATTTCTATATTTGTCATCGCAACACGAAAAAAAATGGAAAGAAATCAGAATATAGAGAAAAGAATACTCTGGGTCGCTGAAAGACTCTTCCTTGAAAAAGGCTTCAGCGGCACATCCACAACAGAAATAGCCAAGGCTGTCGGCTGCAACCAGGCGCTTATCCACTACTATTTCCGCACAAAGGAAAAACTGTTCTGGGACGTCTTCGCTCCGAAGATGGAACAGGTCGTGGAATATCTTGATGCCCCTCTTGAAGAAAGTTCGGATTTCCTTCAGAAGATCGGAAACATCATCGAATTCTATTTCGGAATGCTCGAACTCGACGAGCGCCTCGCTCCTTTCATTGTCAACGAACTCATCATGCATCCGTCCCGATGGGACATGTTCAGAATGAGATATCTCAGAAACGAAAGCCGCAGCAGCGCCTTTAACAAATTCGAGGCCATGGTGGAGGATGAAGTCGCAAAAGGGACCATCCGTCCTGTCATGGCCATCGATCTTGTATTGGATATCATGTCCCTGACCATATCCTCATTCATCGTCGCCCCTCTCGGCTTCGCAAAAAGCGAATGCGACTCAAACCAGCGCAAGGCCTACCTTGCACGAAGAATGCAGGATGTCAAGAACCTCGTAATCAACGGACTTACTCCTGTCCGCCACCCAGAGCACGATACAGACTTATCACAGCAGTGATCTTCTCATAAGTGTCCTGGGCACGGGAAGTCTGCGCCTGCAGAAGAGCCTGCTGGGCTGTCAGAACTTCAAGATAAGTGGTGGAAGTATACTGCATGAGTTTTTCTGTCTTCGCAACAGCATTTGCCAGCGACTCCACCTGTCTGTCACGCCACTCTGCCTTGGCATGGGCGGTCTGGTACTGAGCCAGCGCATCATTCACTTCCGCACCGGCGTTCAGAACGGCCTGCCGGAACTCCAGTTCTGCAGCTTCCTGATCGGCACGCGCAATCTTCACCTTTCCCCTCATGGCGCCGGAATTGAAGATCGGCTGGAAAAGCGATCCCGCTGCGTTAAGAAGAAGTCCCGCAGGATTCACAACCGTAGTACCAAGGCTGTTGGTCCATCCTGCCACACCGCTCAATGACAGTGAGGGATAAATGTCGGCACGGGCGACATTCACTGCATAATATGCAGAAGCGAGGGCATTTTCTGCAGCACGCACGTCAGGACGACGGCTCAGGAGCGCGACCGGAAGTCCTGTCTGAAGAACCTCAGGAAATTCAACGTCTGCAAGGACTCCCCTCTCTATATGACGAGGAGTCATGCATAACGTCACGCTAAGAGAATTCTCCAGTCCGTTGATCGCACGACGGATATCCTCCACAGCAGCCTCTACCTGATACCATGCGCCTTCCATCTGCGCCACAGCCACTTCATTCGCCATACCGGCTCCCATCATTGACCTGAGCACACGTACGCTTTCTGCAAACTTGACACAAGTGGATCTGGCAATGAGAAGTTGTTCATCCAGCATCAGCAGGGTATAATACTGAGTCGCGACACCTGCTATCAGTCCGGTCCGGACAGCCTGCTCATAATCACGTGCCATATCGGCAGACACCTGTGCCTGACGCTTGGAGTTGGTCTTCTTGCCGAAGACATCTATCTCCCATCCGGCTACGACAGGAACAGTATATGTCCATCCTGCCCCGGTCTTCATGTTGCTGAAGTTATTGAAACCGCTTACCGATCCTTCCGGAGCGAAGTTGAAGGTCGGAAGGTAGGAAAGACGCGCAATCTTGAGCGCCGTTTCCGCCTGTTCCACCCTCAGAGCGGCAGTACGGAGGTCAGTATTCCTGACAAGCGCACTGTCGATCAGGTCACGCAGACAAGGGTCAGCAAACAGTTCATGCCAGCCCATATCCGCAATGGAAGCGGTGTCAGCAGTCACATATTCCTCACCGAACAGAGTATCCGATACCACCTCCGCCGGTCTCTCATACTTCTTATATATTCCGCAGCCTGCAGTCATAAGCACTGCAGCAGCGGCAAAGAAAACTTTCTTAATCATAAAATATCTGAAATTGCGTCTGAACATTAGAACCGTACAGTATTGTCAGGTTCTCCTTTAGCCTTCTTCTGCTCCCTGATTTCGTCTATCTCCTGCTGGATCCTCCAACTGGACGACTTCTCGAACTCCTCAGGCTTGAACTTTTCCTCTACCCACTTGAACACTACAAACAATGACGGCACAAGGAAAAGAAGCACAAGGGTTCCTACAAGCATTCCGCCCACTGCACCTGTTCCGAGGGAAGAGTTACCGTTTGCTCCCACACCTGTCGAGAACATCATCGGTATCATACCGAAAACCATGGTGAGTGCAGTCATGAGAATAGGACGAAGACGCACCTTTGCGGCGCCTATCGCAGCCTGGGTAAGACTCATGCCGGCCTTTCTCCTCTGTCCTGCGTACTCTGTGATGAGTATGGCAGTCTTGGCCAGAAGTCCGATAAGCATGATCACACCTGTCTGCAGGTAAATGTTGTTTTCAAGACCGAACATCTTGGCAAAAAGGAAGGATCCCATGATTCCGCAAGGTACTGATATGATGACCGCAAGAGGAACGAGGAAACTCTCGTAGAAGGCACACAAGATAAGGTAGATCAACACGATACATATTGCATAGATCACGAGCGAACTGTTCGTCGAACGCGCTTCCTCACGAGTGATGCCTCCGAATTCGTGTCCGAATCCGCGCGGGAGCACCTGCTGAGCGACCTCATTGATGGCGTTGATGGCGTCTCCTGACGAATATCCTTCTGCTGCCGATCCGTTCACTGCGATCGAGTTGTACATGTTGAACCTTGTAAGAGACTGTGCTCCATAGACCTTGGTCAGTTCGACGAACTGTGAAAGAGGAGCCATCTGACCATTGTCCATACGTACATATACGCTGTTCAGACTCTCAGGCGACATCCTGTATTCAGGAGCAGCCTGTATCATCACACGGTACACATGAGAGAAACGGTTGATGTTGGAAACATACTGTCCTCCGTAGTATCCTCCCAGAGTGGCAAGTACAGTCGCAGGCGACACTCCGGCCCTCTTGCACCTCGCCGCATCCACATCCACCATATACTGAGGGAAATTCGGATTGAATGAAGTATAGGCCATTGCTATCTCCGGACGCCGGTTCAATGACGCTATGAAATTCTGAGCCACCGCAAAGAACTCCTGGACATCTCCTCCGAGTCTGTCCTGAAGATGCATCTCGAAACCGTTGGTGGTACCATATCCGGTGATGACAGGAGGAGCCATTGGGATGATGCTCGCATCCTTGATGTCCGCAGTACGGGCCATTATCTCGCCGATGATGGCATTCACCTTGTTTTCATCTCCCGGTCTGAGCGACCAGTTCTTGAGACGGAGGATCAGTTGGGCGTATGGTGTTCCCTCTCCCGCAATCATGCCGTATCCCGCCACGGAAGCGCAGAGTTCGACATTCTTCATACCCTCAAGCCTCTCATATACCTGATTGAGTACACGGTCGGTATTCTCAAGAGAACTTCCCGGAGACATTGTCACATCCACCATTATCGTGCCCATATCCTCGTCCGGAACAAGACCTGTAGGCGTGGTCGACATAAGCCATACAAGCAGAGCGATGCAGGCAACGATCACAGCCCACATAGCCTTCTTGTGACGGATGAAATAAAGTACCCCGTACTTGTAATGATCCACTACCGCGGTGAATCCGGTCTGGAAGGTCTTTCTGAAACGGTTTGAGAAATTGTCCTTCTCCTTTCCGTCCTCGCCGACATATGGCTTCATCAGAATGGCGCAGAGTGCAGGTGAGAGGGTAAGCGCATTGATTGCTGAAATTCCCACCGCCACTGCCATCGTGATACCGAACTGTGTGTAGAAGATTCCGGATGTACCTCCTGTCATTGACACCGGAATGAAGACCGCCATGAACACAAGCGTCGAGGTGACAATCGCAGCCATGATGCCGTTCATTGCATCATTGGTAGCATGATAAGACGACCTGTATCCCACTTCGAAACGCGCCTGGACAGCCTCGACGACAACGATGGCATTGTCCACCACGGTTCCGATGGCAAGCACGAGCGCGAAAAGCGTGAGCAGGTTGATTGTAAATCCCGCCACTGCCATGAAAGCGAAAGTACCCACGAGGGAGACCACGATTGATATGGTCGGAATAAGGGTGGCACGGAAATCCTGAAGGAAGAAGTACACCACAAGCACGACCAGAATGAATGCGATGATCAGGGACTTGAAGACCTCCTTCATGGAGGCATAGAGGAAGTCGTTCACTGACATGAGAGTGTCGATTTCCACGTCTTCCGGAAGATCCTTCCCGGCATTCTCTATAAGTTCGTCGATCGAATTCACGACCTCCGTCGCATTGGATCCTGCTGTCTGGAACACCATCAGCTGAATACCGGGATGGCCGTTCAGACGCGACCTGTATCCATATGATTCGATTCCCAGATCTATCTTGGCGACATCTTTCAGACGAAGAACCTCACCGTCAGGAAGCGCGGAAATGACGATCTGTCCGAATTCCTCCGGAGTCATCTTGCGTCCCCTGTATTTCATCACATACTCATATGTAGAGCCGGAACTCTCACCGAAAGATCCTGTAGCCGCTTCTATGTTCTGTTCAGCAAGAATGCCTGCAATATCCGACGGTATCAGATGGTGCTGCGCCATCGCTGACGGATCGAACCAGATACGCATCGAATACTGGGCACCGAGAAGTACTACGTCTCCGACTCCCTTGATTCGCTTGAGTTCAGGTTCTATGTTGAGTTTCATGTAGTTGGCAAGGAACTTTTCATCATAGGTGCCTTCCGGACTATGGATGTCGATGATCTTGAGCATCGACGTCTGCCTCTTTATGACGGTCACACCGATGCGTGTAACCTCCTGAGGAAGAGAACCAAGCGCCATTGACACACGGTTCTGTACATTGACTGTGGCCATATCCGGATCCGTTCCCTGACGGAAATATATGTTGATCGATACCGAACCGTTGTTGTTCGATGTAGATTTCATGTAGTCCATGTTCTCCACACCGTTGATGGACTCTTCAAGAGGAGCGATGACGGACTTCTGTATGGTCTCGGCACTCGCACCAGGGTATGATGTCATCACCATGACTGTCGGAGGCGCGATGTCCGGATACTGCTCGATAGGGAGCGTAGCCAGACCGATGAATCCTGCGAGCACGATCACTATGGAGATCACGCTCGAAAGCACAGGACGGTCTATGAAAACTCTAAGATTCATATTTTACCTCCTTATCTGATATTGACTTCGATTTCCTGTCCGTCGCGGATCATTCCGACACCTTCAAGCACGATGATGTCACCTTCAGAAAGCCCGTTGCCGACAATATAATCCTTTCCGTCGTCGCTCAGACGCGTGTTCATCAGATGAACGAGCGTAGCCTTTCCGTCTGCGACCTTATATGTACAGATCCTGTCCTGCATCTCAAATGTGGCTCTGCAAGGCACTGAGACCGCATTTTCAATGACAGATTTCAGGATGATGTTTCCTGAAGCACCGCTATGCAGAATTCCTCCTTCGTTCGGAAAGACCGCACGGACAGACACACTTCCTGTACGCGGATCGATGACACCGCTTATGGTCTCGATATATCCCTCCTTGTCGTAGAGCGAACCGTCAGCAAGACGGAGACTTACCTTCGGGAGGCTTGCAAGAACCTCGTCCATAGATCCGTGGCGCGATGTCAGTGCAAGGAGTTCAATCTCGGAAATAGAGTAATATACATACATCTGCGAATTGTCAGAAACAGTCGTGAGCGGCTGCGGGATGCCAGGTGACACAAGGGCACCGGCACGGAAAGGAATCGTACCCACAACTCCGTCCACAGGGCTCAACACCTGTGTATACGTCATGTTGTTCTCTGCAGTTACAAGATGTGCCTGAGCCTGAGCAAGGCCTGCCTTGGCGGTGAGCAACTGGTTCTTCGAGGTCAGGAGATCAAATTCCGAGATAACCTTCTCCTCGAAGAGTTTCACCCTGCTGTCATATACGAGTTGTGCTGTGGCAACTCCTGCTTCAGCAGCCTCTACATTGGCCTGAGCCATCTGGAGCGCCGCCTTGAACGGCACCTGATCTATGACAAAGAGGGACTGTCCCTTACGGACTTTCTCACCTTCCTTTACGCAGACTCTTGAAATGGTACCTGAGACCTGCGGAAAGATAGCGATATCCTGACGACCTTCGATCGAGGCCGGATAGATCTGCGATATCTCCACAGGAGCAGTCCTGACGGTCATCGCCTGATAAGCGGAAGTACCTCCCGCATGTCCCTGTTCACGGCCCTGGCCGCATGAGACAAGAAAAAGAGCAGCGGATATGGTCGCTGCAATCACTGATAATCTTTTCATCCAATAAAATTTTAGCGGCGCAAAGGTAGCAGGTTCGGGGCAGCGGCAGTGTTTCAAAAGACGAGACTTATTGTTCATTTTCGGAACAAAATTGATTACCTTTGCAGCATGATGAAAATACACGACACAACCGTAAGGAACTGGATTTCCGATGAAAACCAGTTCATTGTCAAGGACATAATCATAAAGGAGAAGTTCCCCAGACCGATACAGACCGACGGAGGAGGAATATGTCTTTGCACCTCGGGCAGTGCGAAGATAAGCATAGACACGCATACATATGAAATAGGAAAAGGATGTGAATCTCTGCTTCTCCCTGACTCGTCATTGTTCATAAAGGAATGCAGTAAAGACTTCATGATGACCGTATTCCTATATTCAAAGGACATCCACCGTCAGGCCACTCATAAACTACCTCCTGCATTCTTTACCCATATATACAACAATCCCGTACACCATCACCCTGAGGGATGTGAGAGGGGTACACTTTCGTATCTGGAAATATTGGACAGGCTGCAGAACGAACAGGGAAACAGATTCGGCATGATGATCGCTTCCAACCTTCTTCGATGCATGATGCTTTACATCTATGACAAGATCGAAAGACATATTTCTTCACGAGAAGTCACAGGACATTCGCGTAAGGAAGAAATATACAACAGATTCATAAACATGATCAACGAAAGAGGGAGAAAGCACAGGGACGTGGCATGGTATGCTGACCAGTTGTGCATCACGACACGGTATCTGACCGATATCACGAAAGAAATAGCGGGAGAAAGTCCGAAACAGACCATTGACTCGCACATAATCCGTGAGGTCAAACTGCACCTGACATTCTCTGACATGAGCATACAGCAGATTGCCGACCACATGCATTTCCCGGACCAGTCCTACCTCGGCAGATATTTCAAACATCACACAGGGATTTCTCCCCAGACATACCGGAAAAGAGAGATGGTCATATAAATTTGCTGATACAAGGAATTTTAACGACATTTGCAAGATATTCTAAAATAGAATGACTATGAAAAAGACCATTGCAATCCTTGCGGCCGTTGCAGCATCCATGACATTGGCAGTCACAAGGACACAGGCGCAGAATGTACAGTTACATTACGACTTCGGTCGCGGAGCGCTCACGTCCACAGTAGAAATGTTCCGCCCTGACGTAGGAGGAAGCACCTTCTTCTTCATCGACTTCGACTACACTCCAAAGGCCAGCGGAGCCTATTTCGAAATCTCACGCGAACTCTGCTTCTGGCAGGATTCGAAGATGAACTGGCTGTCAGCACATGTGGAGTATAACGGAGGACTCAGCACTGAGGCGGACTCATTCAACAACGCATGGCTCTTCGGAGCGACTTATTCAGGCCACTCTGAAGACTTCTCAAAGACATGGTCGCTCACCGCTGCATACAAGGCCATCCCGGGCACAATCGGCCTCAACGACTCCAGACAGCCACACAATTTCCAGATTACAGGTGTCTGGAACCTCGATTTCTTCAGCCACTGGATCTCATTCAACGGATTCTTCGATTTCTGGAGAGAAGCCCGTCCTTGGCAGGGAACGGAATTCATCTTCCTTACAGAGCCTCAACTCTGGGTCAACCTCAACAACATCACAGGTTGGGAGAAGATCAACCTCAGCATAGGAACGGAAGTGGAACTTTCCGCCAACTTCGTCGCAAAAGGATTCCATACCATGCCTACACTTGCAGCAAAGTGGACTTTCTGATCCGAAACAATAAACAACAGATACAATGCTCAAGAAACTATTCGGATTCGATCCGGCCAAGACAACCGTCAGGACAGAGATCCTTGCCGGCATCACGACATTCCTCACAATGTCTTACATCCTAGCCATCAACCCGGCGATGTTCAGCGAACTGAACATGCCTGCAGGCGCGGTGTTCACTTCAACGGCTCTTGCAGCCATCATCGGTACACTTGTAATGGCTCTCTGGGCCAAACTGCCGTTCGGACTCGCTCCGGGCATAGGCCTTAATGCCTTTTTCGTATATACGGTATGCATGGGAATGGGCTATTCATGGCAGTTCGCCCTCACGGCAGTCCTGATCGAAGGTATCATCTTTATCCTTCTGACCGTCACCAATCTTCGCGAGGCCATCGTGAACGCGATTCCTGCCAGCATGAGGAACGCCATCGGCGCAGGTATCGGACTTTTCATAGCCTTCATCGGACTTCAGAACGCAGGAGTGATCGTAGACAACGGATCGACACTAGTCAAACTGGGAGATGTCACTTCAGGTTCGCCCCTCCTCGCCATCATCGGTCTCCTGATCACAGGTTTCCTTTACATCAAGAATGTACGCGGCGCGATGCTCATCGGCATCCTAGCCACCACAGTGATCGGCATCCCTATGGGCGTGACAGAGTTCAAGGGAGTGCTTTCGTCACCGGAGCCTATCGGAGAGATATTCTGCAAGTTCGAGTGGGAGAATGTACTCACCCTTGATATGGTCGTGGTGGTGTTCACCTTCCTTTTCATCGACATGTTCGACACTGTGGGAACTCTGGTAGGAGTCTGCTCAAAGGCAGGTCTGGTAAATGAGGACGGTACGGTGAAGCGTATCAAGGAAGCATTCATGGCTGACGCCATCGCTACCACTGCCGGTGCATTCCTCGGCACATCGACTACCACGACTTATGTGGAAAGTGCATCGGGAGTGGCACAGGGCGGACGTACAGGTCTCACAGCATTCACCATCGCATGCTGCTTTGCCATAGCGCTCTTCTTCTCTCCGCTCTTCCTCTCTATCCCTTCAGCAGCGATCGCACCGGTACTCATCCTTGTGGGTCTCATGATGCTCGAGCCGGTGAGAAGAATCCCGTTCGATGATTTCACAGAGTCTCTCCCTGCGTTCATCTGCATCATCATGATGCCGCTCACCTACTCGATTTCCAACGGTATCCTCATGGGTATGATAGCATATGTGCTCATCAACCTCGTATGCGGGAATTTCAAGAAACTTTCTCCTGCAATGTACATCCTTGCCACCCTCTTCATCTTGAAATACATCTTCATCTAAAAATCGGAATGGCACTTTATACCGATGACCCCCGCCTACCATTTGGTAGGCACCCCCTAGCCGGGGGTGGCATGTCATCTATAATAAAGTGTCATTCCGATTTTTAAATATGACATTATTGGTCAGGATGAAGTTGGCGATACCGGAAACGCACATTGCAGCCAGATTGCAGATGACCACATCCCAGCCGAAGAATCTTTCGATCAGAAGCAGGACGCCAAGCCTCAGAAGGAAGACCGTCGAACAGGAAAGATTATACGCGGCATAAAGTTTATGGAAGGATCGCAGACCTCTTGCAGAGGGAACGCGGTCCTTCCACACATATAGATATGATATCGTAAAATTGACAAGGACCGCAGCCTGAAACGACAGGACAGGAGAGACGACATATTCTCCCCACCAACCGTTGTCAAAGACATAATCAGAAAGAATCCACAGCAAGAGCATATCAACCCCGGTGCCGACCACGCTCGTGCCAAGAAACTTCACATACCTTATCAGCAGTTTCAACATCGCATCAGATATTCTTGCGAGGCGGATCTATCTTCGCATATCCCCTTGCATCCTGCAGGATGCTCACGAGATGCATTACTGTCAGAGCGACCAGAATCACCATCGCAATATAGTCAAGGGCACCTAAGGTCATCTCATGCCCGAAAAGGACCACATCGTGAGAGAACTCCCTCAACGGACGGATGGTCGCGAAAAGAGTGTTGATGAGTATCATGATGATCCTGAACTCAGTCGGCCCCATCTTCGCATATGTGAGACGGAACTCCTTTTTCAGGTGGGCGTTGATGCTGACATTGATGGTCATCATCAGGTAGACGACAAGGATAAGGAGAGCCAGTTCAAGATGCACCAGACCGGAAAGGCCCACTCCCACAAACATTATTACTTCATTGATCGCATCCACAGTATGGTCTATATAATAGCCGTATACAGGTCTCTGACAGTTTCTCACACGTGCCAGGGTGCCGTCAAGCGAATCTCCGTACCAGTTGATCACAAAGCCCAGAGAACTGAGCCACAGAAAGTTGATGTTACGTGCAGCGAGGATGTATCCTGCAGCGATGACGACAGACCCGAAGGTTCCGATCAAGGTCAGGATGTCGGAAGTCATCCATTTGGGCTGGCGTCCGGCGAGCCATACCAGCGCTTTCTTTTCCAGGGCGTTGAGGACCGATGTCTGTATCCTCACAGCATCTGATTTGTTATTTGCCATAACCGTATCTTGTTTTTAAATCATATACACTTGAACGGAGGAAATCACGGAACAAGTCCATGTTGTCATATCGGGACTGCTCCTCAGGTGTGATGACATCTCCGAAGGCCACGCGCACCTCCCTACCCTTCTTGTTGAAGACTTCTGACGGAAGACGCAGAAGACGCACCTTCCAGTCAATCAGGCCGAGACTGTAATAGATGGCGGAATTGCCGTCGAGGAAAGTGACTGGAAGGACAGGGACATTCAGTCTATTTATGAGTCTGACCACAGGCTCCTGCCATTCCCTGTCCCTGACGCATCCGTCTTTCAGACTCAGATCCGAGACAGCCCCTGAAGGGAAGATCCCGAGAGGATGTCCATCCCTGACATGTCGCATCGCGGTCTTTATTCCCCGGATGCTTGCTTCGGTAGGAGCCTTCTTCTCATTTCCTGTCGGGGTGACGCAGATGAAGTTTTCATCAAGGGACTCTACCCGTGAAAGAAATCTGTTCACCATGACCTTGTAATTCATATCAAGATGGCCGAATATGTCGACCAGGATGATGCCGTCGATTCCGCCGTATGGATGGTTGCTAATGGTAATGAATGGGCCTTCAGGCAGAGTATCTAGCACCTCAGGATTGACTATATCGTAACTGACCCCTATATCCTTAAGCACGGCGCGGGCGAATTCCGGGCCGGTAAACGAAGAGTTTCTGTCGTAAAGGGCATTGCATCTGTCCAGTGAGAGCACTCGCATCAGAAAGCACGCAAGACTGTTCCCTGCCCTTCCTCGGAAAAGAGGGGACATCTGTTCAAGTTCCTGTATGGTCAACAATGGCATTGCAGTCGAATTTATACATCAGTCAAACAAAAAACGTGTCAGAACAGTCAAAACACGGAATGAATTATATCCCATATGTTCGGACTAATGCTCCAAAACAAACAATCAGAACATCATTGACACGTTTTTTGCTGAGATAACGAGCATTTTAAGTAACTTTGTAACATCTACATTATTGACAATGGCAACTGACATCTTTATCAGGGAACTGCAGAAATATGTTCCCGGAAGCGTCTCATACAACAATTTCTGGCTGTATCACCACTCGAAACCGGTGACTGTTGACAATCTCGTGAACAAGCCATGCCGTATCAACGCATCAGCCGTGATCATATGCACAAGAGGCACACTCGAGATTTCATGTAACTTCAGGAACGTGACCATGCACGAGAACTCGGTCTTCATATCACTGCCACACAACAGTCTGCATGTGGTCAGGGCAGAAAACAGCGAAGTATACATCCTGGCAATGGAGGAAAGCAGCATCACTGACTACACCATTGACCCTAAACTTCTGCCCGAACTCATCGATCAGGTCTACGATTCGCCTCTTATTGAACTGAGTAATGAAGAGACTCGCAGAATATGTAAGGCGCTTGATATGCTCATGGAATACATTAGTTCAAAGCCGGAGAATCCGTTCAAGGGACCCATCGTGAAGTCCGGAATGACCACCTTTTCATACCTCCTTCTGGAGACCATCCATTCGCACACAACAGACATAGCATATGGCCCGAAGACTATAAACAGGGAGAAGGAACACTTCAACAGTTTCCTGAAACTTCTTAGCGAAAACTATCTGAAGGAAAGGGAGGTGAGGTTCTATGCCGAGCAGATGAACCTGACCCCGAGATATCTCACGACCGTAGTGAGGAAGGCTAGCGGACATACCGTTTCGGACTGGATAAACATGTTCATCATAAAGGATGCAAAATACCTGCTGAAACATCGTGACATGACGGTCCAGCAGGTAGCATATGAACTGAACTTCCCGAATCAGTCCTTCTTCGGCAAATTCTTCAAGAAACATGTCGGCATGAGTCCTGGCGCCTACCGGGAATTGTCTACATCCTTTCAGGAAGGATGATGCCAAGGATTGACATCGCCTTGCTGAGGACCTTCGCAATGGTCTCGACAAGGACGAGACGATACTGCAAGAGGGCCTGGTTCTCCTCACGGAGGATAGGAGTATCGTGGTAGTACTGGTTGAACTCCTTGGCAAGTTCGTATGCGTAATTCGCAATCACTGCAGGAGAATGAGCCGCTCCGGCCTCTGCCACCTTTGAAGGGAAGGTATTGAGTATCTTGATGATACGAACTTCCTTAGGAGTCAGTTCCGAGTCAGGAAGCACGGCCTCTGCCGAATGTGCGATGCCCTTCTCGTCCGCCTTGCGGAGGATGGACTTTATACGCGCATGAGTGTACTGTACGAAAGGACCTGTGTTGCCGTTGAAGTCAATGGACTCCTTAGGATCGAAGAGCATGGTCTTCTTAGGATCTACCTTGAGAATGAAGTACTTGAGCGCTCCAAGACTGATCATCCTGAAAAGAGCATCCTGCTCCTCCTCGCTGAGATTGTCGATCTTACCGAGTTCGAGCGAAGTCTCCTTTGCCGTGTTGTACATGTCTGCGATAAGGTCGTCAGCATCCACAACAGTTCCCTCACGCGACTTCATCTTGCCCTCAGGAAGTTCCACCATTCCGTATGAAAGATGGTAGATGCTGTCAGCCCAGTCGAAGCCGAGTTTGCCGAGGATAAGTTTGAGCACCTGGAAATGATAGTTCTGTTCGTTTCCGACGACATAGATATGCTCGTCGAGACTGTATTCTGCAAAACGCTGCTCGGCGGTTCCGAGGTCCTGTGTCATATATACCGAAGTGCCGTCACCACGGAGAAGAAGTTTCCTGTCGAGGCCGTCCGCAGTGAGGTCGCACCATACGGAGCCGTCCTCCTGAGTCTCGAAGATACCTGCCTCAAGCCCCTTCTGCACAAGTGCCTTACCGAAAAGATAGGTCTGAGACTCATAATATGTCCTGTCGAAAGAGATGCCGAGATCGTTGTAGGTCTTGTCGAAGCCCTCGTACACCCATCCGTTCATGGTCTTCCAAAGTTCCACAACTTCCGCGTCGCCTTGCTCCCACTTGAAGAGCATCTCCTGAGCAGCCTTGAGAGAAGGTGCATTCTTCTCAGCCTCCTCCTTGGTCATGCCGCCTGCAACGAGTCCGTCGACCTCCTTCTTGTAAAGGTTATTGAATGCTACATAGTAGTCTCCCACGAGGTGGTCTCCCTTCTTTCCGCTCGACTGAGGAGTCTCGCCGTTCCCGAGGACCTTCCATGCATACATGGACTTGCAGATATGGATACCGCGGTCATTCACGAGATTGACCTTCATCACATTATGTCCGCACACCTCAAGAAGTTTTGCAACTGACCATCCGAGGAGGTTGTTACGGATATGTCCGAGGTGGAGGGGCTTGTTGGTGTTTGGAGACGAATACTCCACCATGATGGTCTTTCCTGTAGGAGCCAACTGTCCGAAGTCCTCAGCCGCGACGATTTCGGCAAAGACATTGTTCCAATACACTTCCGAGAAAGAGATGTTCAGGAAGCCTTTTACAGTGTTGTATGCAGCGATCTCGGCGACATTTGTCTTAAGCCACTCGCCGATGGCGTTTCCTGTATTTTCAGGTGAACTCTTTGACATCTTCAAAAGAGGGAACACCACCAGAGTATAATCTCCCTCGAATTCCTTTCTGGTCACCTGTACCTGCAACTGTCCGGCAGGTACCTCCGCACCATATAGTTCGCTGATGGCCTTCACAGCCTTTTCTATGATAAAATTTTCCGGGGTCATAGTTCTTTAAACTTATCCTAGATAACTTTTCAAAAGTTTACTTCTCGAATTATTCTTGAGTTTACGGATCGCCTTCTCCTTGATCTGACGCACACGCTCACGGGTAAGTCCGAAACGCTCGCCGATCTCCTCAAGAGTCATCTCCTGGCAACCGATGCCGAAGAACGACTTGATGATCTCACGCTCACGGGTCGCAAGAGTCGAAAGCGCCCTCTCGATCTCCTTGTTGAGCGACTCGTTCACAAGACCACGGTCTGCACTTGGAGAATCATTGTTCACGAGCACATCAAGAAGGCTGTTGTCCTCACCCTCGACGAAAGGAGCATCCACAGACACATGGCGTCCGGAAACCCTGAGAGTATCAGCGATCTTGTCCTTAGGCACATCGATCATCTCTGAAAGTTCCTCGCTCGAAGGCATACGTTCGTTCTCCTGCTCGAATTTCGAAAGAGCCTTGTTTATCTTGTTGAGAGAACCCACCTGGTTCAGCGGAAGACGCACGATCCTCGACTGCTCTGCAAGAGCCTGAAGAATTGACTGACGGATCCACCACACTGCATAAGAGATGAACTTGAAACCTCGTGTCTCATCGAACTTCTCGGCAGCCTTGATCAGACCGAGGTTACCCTCGTTGATAAGGTCCGGAAGACTGAGTCCCTGATTCTGGTACTGCTTTGCCACAGACACCACGAATCGAAGGTTCGCTCTGGTGAGTTTCTCAAGAGCCTGCTGGTCTCCTTTACGGATCCTCTGGGCAAGTTCCACCTCTTCTTCCACTGTGATGAGTTCCTCTCGTCCGATCTCCTGCAGATACTTGTCCAGAGAAGCGCTCTCACGGTTCGTAATCGATTTTGTAATCTTAAGTTGTCTCATTCCTATAATTAAGTTTATACTTTCTCCTATACTCCGAAGCCGAAGTAGCCTGTCCTTCCGGAAGAAGTGACACCCTCTATGAACACAGTCCTCTTTGACTTCTTCACGATGTCGATGACATCCTGAGGCGTCTTTACTGGATGATCATTGACATAAAGGATAATGAATCCCTCTGTCGCTCCAGCCTCCATCATCTTGCCCGGCCCCATCTCGACTATCTCCACTCCGTTCTTGAGCCCGAACTTGGCGAGAGTCTTCTCGTCTGCCTCGCGGATAGACGAACCGTAGAAGGCCACTGTACCGTTATCGGCCAAGGTTCCGTTTTCCTGCGAAGTTCCCTTGAAGGTCACATCGAACTGCTTTTCCTTTCCATCGCGGATCACCGTCACGACAGCAGCATCCCCGGGAGAGAACCTGCTGACAGTTTCCTGAACCGATGCAGGGGTAGTGATCTTGGTGGAATCTATGGCGATCAGGACATCTCCGGCCTTGATACCGGCCTTATCTGCTGCACCGCTTTTTGAAACCTCGTTAATATATACGCCGTTTCTTGAAGAAAGTTTCAAATCCTCCGCAATTTTGTCGTCAATCGGCTGCATCACAATACCAAGCACTGCCCTCTTCACGCTTCCGAAGTCCATCAGGTCGTACGCGATCTTCTTGACGATATTGGAAGGGACCGCGAACGAATAGCCCGCATATGAGCCAGTCTGCGAGATGATGGCGGTATTGATTCCGACGAGATTGCCTGCCTTGTCGACAAGCGCACCGCCGCTGTTGCCCGGATTTACGGCAGCATCCGTCTGGATGAATGACTCGATCTTGAATTCGCCGCTGTAATTCGGCATCGAACGGCCCTTCGCGCTGACTATACCTGCGGTGATGGTCGAACGCAGATCATATGGAGAGCCTATCGCGATCACCCATTCGCCGAGACGGAGTTTATCGGAATCTCCGAAAGGAATGACAGGCAAGCCTGTAGCGTCAATCTTGAGAAGAGCGACATCTGTCGCAGGATCGGTACCGACGAGGGTTGCAGGATAGGTCTGGTTCGAATTCAGGGTCACCTCTATCTTGGTGGCACCGTCGATGACGTGGTTGTTGGTCACGATATAGCCGTCCTCGCGGATGATGACTCCAGATCCGCTCCCGACCTTCTCACGTTGCTGAGGAGCACCGTTCTGAGGATATCCGAAGAAGAAGTCTAAGATGGAATTCGGAGCCTGCTGCTGTGAAGCCTGGGTCGAAGTGACCTTCACATAAACGACTGCATCGACAGCAGATTCGGCAGCATAAGTGAAGTCAGGCCAGTTGTCCTGGGACAGACTGACAGTACGGAACTGGGCTCCGCCTGTCGATGTTTCGACAATCATGGTTTCATCCGATGTCATGGTCTTCACCACGGCATAAGAAGTCAGCCCTCCGACTAAAGCGGAAAGCAAAGCGATCAAAATACCTCTTTTCATATATTTTCCTTGATAGTTAAAATTATTCTGTTGTTCCGGGTCGGACAGACAAATTGTCATATTTGCAGACCGCGCCGTATTTTTTCAAAAAATATGCCATCGGCATTAGAAAATAATTCTTATATTTGTTGGCTTAATATGCAGAAATTAAAAACTATATAATTATGAAACTCATCATTTCAAGTTCAGAACTTCTGAAAGGAGTAATGGCAGTAGCAAAGGCCATCCCTGCAAAATCACCTCTTCCTATCCTTGAGAACTTCCTTTTCGACCTCAAGGGCAACACTTTGGAGATCACTGCATCGGATTCTGAACTCACACTTAGGACCAGTATCGAAGTGGAGAGCACATCGGAGGAAGGACGTATCGCAGTGCCTGCAAAGCACATGATTGATCTCCTCAAGGAACTTCCTGACCAGCCTCTCACCATCAGCACCACAAGCGAAAGTTCTTTCGTCTGCAGTTGGGCAAGCGGAGAGTCGACCCTCCCATACTTCCCAGCGGAAGACTACCCTGAAATCACCGGCACTGACGATACAGCAGTGACCCTCAAGTTCCCTGCACAGAGCCTCGTGGACGGCATTTCAAGCACTATATACGCCACTGCAGACGATGAGATCCGTCCTGCGATGAACGGTATCTTCTTCGACATCGACGTGGCATCCACCACCCTCGTGGCATCAGACTCGCATAAACTCATCTGCTACACCACCACGGACGTACAGGCATCAGAAAAGGCTTCATTCATTCTTCACAAGAAACCTGCAGGCATCCTCAAGGCCATCATCGGCAAGGACACCGAGACCGTAGACATCGCCTTCGACTCGAAGAACGCGACGTTCCAGTTCGGTTCGACCATGGTCATCTGCCGTCTCGTAGTGGGCAAGTACCCTAAATACCGCGACGTGATCCCGCAGAACAACTCCAACGTCCTGAAGATCAACCGCACACAACTCCTGAACACAGTGAGGCGTGTGTCCGTATGCTCGAACAAGGCTTCAAACCACATCAAGTTCGACCTCAAGAGCGGTTCACTCATGGTGTCTGCACAGGATCTCGGCTTCTCTATCGCCGCTCATGAGACCATGCAGTGCCAGTATGACGGAGACGACCTCACCATCGGTTTCAAGTCACCTTTCATCATCGAAATCCTCTCGAACATGGCATGCGGAGAAGTGGTGATGAAGTTCCTCGACAGCAGGAGGGCAGCCCTTGTCGTTCCGGCAGAGGGCGAGGAGGAAAGCGACAAGATCTGCGGTATCATCATGCCTATCATGATAAGTTAAGACATGGAACTGAATCTCGAAAGACCACTGCTGTTCTTTGATATAGAGAGCACCGGACTCAATATCGCGTCCGATTCGATCATCGAACTTTGCTTTGTCAAGATAATGCCCGGCAACGAGCAGAGAGTAAAGACCTGGCGTGTGAAGCCTTGGGACTATGAGCATAACTGCCAAAGACCTATCAATCCGTCCGCACAGGCTGTCCATGGCATTTCAGCTGAAGACCTTGCAGACTGTCCTACGTTCTGTCAGATTGCCGACGAAGTCGTCGCATGGCTCTCAGACAGTGATCTGGCCGGCTTTAATTCAGCCAAGTTTGACCTCCCGCTCCTTGCCGAGGAGATTGAACGCGTGCGCAGATGGACGCAGAAGGAACTGCCTGTCGACCTGCACCAGATGAGGATGGTCGACGTGCAGAACATCTTCCATGCGATGGAACCGAGAACGCTCAAGGCAGCCTACATGTTCTACTGCGGTAAGGATCTCGAAAATGCCCATGCTGCCGAAGCTGATACACTCGCCACATACGAGGTACTCAAGGGCCAGTTGGACAAATATGAAGGCGATCCGCGCATCGGGAACAATGTAGAGAAACTTGCGAAGTTCTCAACAAAGCAGAGGATCGTGGACTACGCAGGCAGACTTATCCTCAATGACAAGGACGAACCTGTGGTAAGTTTCGGAAAGCACAAGGGAAAGACCGCAAGGGAAGTATATTTCTCCGAGCCGTCATATTTCGCCTGGATAGACAACGGTGACTTCACTCTTGACACAAAGAGACAGTTTTCACTTCTGAAGGATCAGTTCGAGGCCGAAAAGAAGGCGGCGATGCAACAGAAGAAGCAGACCGTCTCTGTCCCAAGAACCAAGGGATACACTCCGTTTGAAGGACTCGGTGACCTCTTTTCACAGGAAAACGACTGACAATGAACATAATCGCAAGACCATACGGAAGCGAAATGTGCTATTGTCGTCCTGACACCACATGGCAGAAGGAGGACAAGGACTTTTACAGTCCGAACGGCATCGGAAGCATTTCCTGGGCCCCGGTCCTTTTCGCAAGGATATCAAAGGCAGGTAAATGCGTATCGGCGAAGTTCGCTTCGCGATACTACGATGCCCTCAACTTCGGCGCCTTGCTCTACTGTCATACAGAAGAGAACGACGTGAGGATCTCCTGTGTCGACCATTCCTCCATCCTCCCCTTCCCTCTCTACAACCCCGTAGTCATGGAAAACGAGGAAAACGGATTCGTGGTTAAGAAGAACGGAGCGACACTGTTCAGTTGCAAGGCATCAGGAGTCAAGGCCATCGAAGACGCGATCTGTCAGGCATCGCAATTCACTTCATTGAGGATAGGTGATATGATAGCGGTCGAACTGGCCCCTTTGCAGCCACTTGTAACAAGAGAAGAAGGCACAGCGGAACTGAATGCCGTCTTCTGCGAAAACGACATATTCAGATTCAGGATAATCTTCTGACAGGATTACATAAGAGGGAAGAAATATGTCAGGCTGTCTGACTCGCTTCTGAATATTCTCTTAAGATCCTTGAGAACGAGGTCAGGACGCATCGCTCCGGACTCCCAGAAATCGTTACCACCCTCGGGCGTTGTCCTGAGGGTATTGTTGTATATAGGAAGGTCTTCGGCCAACGGTCCGAAAGAAGGGAAAAACTGATGTAGAGACGACAATCCGTCTCTTGAACGGCAATGGCCCGGATTCAGCCAGATGTCAGCCTCCTTAGAAAGAAGATATGCCTGTTCCAGAGAGATCACTCTCGAAGAACTTGTTCCGGGGCTGGCTCCAAGCACCTCTCCTCCGGCATCACGGATTATCCTGGACATATAACTATCGGCACCAGGCACATACCAGGCATCACCGTAAGGCACATTCAGAAGCACCTTTTTAGTTTCAGTCAATACGGCAGTATCCCGCACCAAAGCCTCATACCTCGCCCTTACGGCGTCAAATACGGAATCTGCCATCTCTCTGCATCCTGCCAGAGTCCCGAAAAGACGTACATATTCGGCCCTGGCCAGAGGGTGTTCTTCAAGATGGTCATGCAGAACGATCACAGGTACTCCCAACGACCTGAGTTTTGCAATATATGGAGGCTCAACGCCCGACACTGTATATGCGACCAGAATGCCCGGATGCAGAGACAATATCCGTTCATAATCAAGGGATTGTTCATAACCTATATCATACAAAGCCTTCCCGTTTCCTTCGTAACGCCTTCTGAGATCAGGATCGGAGATATATCTTATGCCCGAAACAGCCGTAATAAGAGAATCCGCACCGACTGCATCCAAAGCGGCGACATGCGACGACGACATGCATATGATGTTGTCCATGCATCCATCCACACGGATGGTATCACGACTTCCATCATAAGGAGAAATCGTCACAACAGATGTACCGTCTTTGGAAATATCGAAATAGCGCGCAAAGGAACAAGAAGACATACTGTCAGACGCTTCCCTTTCAGAACACCCCGTCAGGAAGAGAAAGGAAATGACAAAAGAACATATTACATGACCACAGTTCATATATTTTCATGAATTTGGCAAAGATAATAAATATTGGCACTATTATTATTAGATTTGCATGGAAACATAAATCATAGGGATATGAAAAGGAA
>CAZYCJ010000025.1:25866-27805 GCA_964645495.1 uncultured Muribaculaceae bacterium | reverse complement strand
CCACACCTGACGGGGGATATATCGTGGTCGGCTATGCCACATATTGGGAAAGCGCAATACCTGACCCAACATTACTCACACATATCAACTATGCTTTTGCTCTTATCAAGAACGACTTCGAGAGCCTTGATATCAAGAAACCTGAGCGTCTGGCGCGCATTGTGGCATTGAAAGACAGTAATCCGGACCTCAAGGTAATGCTTTCCATCGGAGGATGGGGTGCAGGAAACTTCAGCGAGATGGCAGCAGACGAAACTCATAGAAAGAATTTCTGTCAGAACTGCCTCGCTGCGGTCAACAAATATAACCTCGACGGAATCGACATAGATTGGGAATATCCAACAAGTTCTTCTGCAGGCATATTATCGTCTCCCGATGACACCAAAAATTTCACCCTGCTCATGAGAGACCTGAGATCAGTCTTGGGTTCCGGCAAACTGCTGACCATGGCATCTTCGGCGAGTGCAAAATATGTTGACTTCAACAATGCGACCCAATACATGGACTTCGTAAACATCATGACTTACGATATGGGCAAGCCTCCTTATCACAATGCCGGCTTGTATCCATCATCCATGACAAAGAGAAGTTGCGACGAGGCTGTGGCACTACACTACAGCGCAGGTGTACCATATGAAAAACTCGTATTGGGGATACCTTTCTACGGCCACGGAAACGGCTCTGAGTACAGCACGGAAAGTGTCGACTTCAACGAAATAAATCCTTCTGACTACATCAAGCGATGGGACAGCGTGGCAATGGTTCCATATCTTGTGAACGCTTCCGGCACCATGGTTCTCAGTTATGATGACGAGACTTCTGTGGGTTTGAAGGCAGACTATGTGAAAACAAAGGGCCTGAAAGGCGCGATGTACTGGAATATTGAGGCTGATGACGCATCGTGGACACTCTCCAAGGCCATTGCCAGCCGTCTCCTCGACAAAGAATTCGAAGCCGAAACAGAAGCTCAACTGCAATCATATCAGGTGACTGACCCATATATGCAGGCCTTCATGGAGCAGGTTACCTACAGAGATGGGGACAACACCTATACCCTCATAACGAATTTCCCGGGCGGGGGTCCAGGAGAGGCCGACATTCCTCCTTCAGTCATACTGAAATGGGAAACAGCCGATGCCGTGACTCTCAAGGTATGGGAAGAAGATTGGAGTCGCGAATACAGTCTGAAATCCGGAGTCAAGGAGCAAGAACTGGTGAACCTCGTGCCCGGTGTCCGTTACGACTACATGCTTCTGGGCGAAGAGGGAACCGTTCTGAAGCAGGACGCATTCCGGACGACAGGATCAGTTCATCAGGTCTATTTCCCTCATAAGGTACGCAACTGCCGCGACCTTGGAGGATGGAAGACCTCTGATGGCAGAAAGGTCGCCTACCGCAAACTCTACAGAGGAGGTGCAGTCAAAATAGACGCAACAGGGAAAGCGGAGTGGAAGGCAGCCGGCATCAAAGCGGAACTGGACCTTAGGGAAGCGGAAACCATTCCGTCAAGTTCCCCTGTGGGGAGCGACATCGCTTTCTGCGCGCCCGGATTCCCGCACGGATATGAAGGCATGCTGAGAGACTATGCAAAAGGCGTAAAGTCATGCGTGGAATTCATCGCGGAATGCCTCAGAAATGACAAACCTGTATTCATCCATTGCTCGGCCGGAAGAGACCGCACGGGAACGATGGCGATACTCATCCTCGGCCTCCTCGGGGTATCGGAAGGAGACATCTCCAAAGACTATGAACTGACCTACTTCTCACCGGCCGACTGGAGCATGTGGAACGGAAGTTACGGCCATGTCCGCACCGCCAGCAGTTTCAGAGGGGCATGTGAATATATAAAGACGTTCGAAGCCCCGACATTCGCAGGATGCGTCGAAAAATACCTGCTGAACATTGGAGTCAGTCAGCAGGATATCGACGATATAAGATC
>CAZYCJ010000025.1:0-25766 GCA_964645495.1 uncultured Muribaculaceae bacterium | reverse complement strand
AAAAATACCTGCTGAACATTGGAGTCAGTCAGCAGGATATCGACGATATAAGATCCGCAATGCTCGATTAGAAGATGAATGCTATCCTATACAGTTCAGGCTGTTCCTCGACATCGACTATAAAACAGATTCTTCATATTATTCTGACCAGTGGAATATATACGGCCGCAACACTGAAAACAGAGTCGCGGCCGGGAAATAAAATCAGCGTTGATTTTTCAGTAGTTTATTCAGCGATAGGAGTAATGTCACAAGACTTGATTATGTAATAAGTAGTGTCATCGGACTCAGCGGAATTGTAGCCGATATACCAGTCGAATTTCGTATCATTCCCCTCAAATGGGCTTGCCCAAGAGTGAGACACGATTGTAACATCATTTACAGTGAAGATGAACTTACCGTTTCCTGCAGCCTCTGAGTCAGGAGTTACCGTAAACTCATAAGTATTCATAGTGTTGAGGAAATCAAGCGACATGTCATCATTATATTCTGTGTTGGCGTAGTTGCTTACAGTTTTGTTATTTGTACGAAGTCTGAGTTTGCCATAAGTCATCCAGTTACCGAAGTCTTGGTCTGTCACACTGAAGAACCAGAACTGTCCTTTATTTGTAAATGAGATTTCTGCAATATCCAATACAGCCTTAAAATAACGAAGTCCGTCTATCGGGTAAATTCTTGAACCATTAGTAGCAGTAACCTTCACAGAACCGTCCTCGAGAATTTCACAAGGATAACTACTAGAAAACTTAAAATTGATATCCTGAGTAACAGTGATTTCAGCCGTAAGATCAGCAGTAGATGAAATGGTAACCTTAGCAGATCTTGGAGCAAAGATGTTGTTCCAAGCCGCGCTGACCTTGACCTGTGATGCATTCAGTCTCTCAACTGTAAACCATTCGTCAGAAGAGGCAACAGCCCAGTCATCAGATGTTGAATATACTTCAAGGATGAGATCTCCACCAAGACGGCTGACCTCCGGCTCCACTGAAACCCACCTGAGAGCAGGTGTCTGATTCTGCGCAAATGACAGACCGCTTATTGTTCCCAGACTCAAGATATCACCGGCCTTGATCTCGGCAGCCTTTTCCGTTGACTTTGTTGCCACAGTACCGTCTGACTTGACGAAGGTCAGTGTAAAGCCTTTTGTCAAAGATGTAGGGAGAGATGTGAAATAATAAGTCCCCTGAGCGAATGTCTGTCCTTCAGGGACAAGAGACAATTCCGTAATCTTAGATCCGGCAAATCCATTATCATCTGCATCATCAGGACACACATAATACTGGCCTGCAAGCAGTTCTGAATCATTACCCGCAAAACGAACCTCCTTGATATCAGAATCAGTAATCGCGAACTTCACATAACCGGTGAGATGCTTAAACGCAAGAGCGCCATCTTCCGCTGTAGCAACAGCAATACCGGAAGAAATTCCATTTGCAGTCTGAGTCCTGGCCAAAGACACTGCAATGGTTCCATCTGACTCATTCCAACTCAATGCTGATTCATAAGGATATACAGCATGATAGGCATCTGCCTCAACAACAGAACCGATGAAAGTGGCCTGTGCTGCAGCTGCTGTGAGATCGCTTGTAAACTTTACAGGAGCTACAGTTCCTGAAGTCGCCTTTGTGTCACCGAGAACGGCAATTGCATCTCCTTTTGACCACAACACCTTGTAGCCGCCATCGCCATTAGATTCCCCAAGTTCCACCTTGGTAGGAACCGCAAGGGTGGCGTCAAAAGACATAGTTGCCGGCTCTTCAACCGGAACGGTCAGTTCATTCACTTCTTTAGAACATGACAGGGCAGCGAGAACTGATGCTGCCACAACAATATAGATAGAACGTTTCATTTCTGTGATTGTTTAAAGATTGGACTACCAGTCGAATGTGGATTCAGACAAATCGTCTAAAGTTCCATATTCCTGAACACTTGCACAGAGAACGTTCTCAGGCTGAATCTCTACGACATTGGTAAAAGGCGATTCATATGCCCCCCCCTTAAGGATTTCATGCTGTTTTAAAGTCATATCGTTGAATTTTGTGTTAAATCATGTGTTTTTAAAAAAGTGCGGCAGTCGGTTTTTGGCTGCCGCACAAAAATCAGTCACCCCATGAGAATGGTTCAGTGTATTCGTACCACTCACAGATTGCATTACCTGTGTAGCATCCGAAATACATTCCAATCTCCTGATCCCAAGTACATCTCGGAACTGCACCGGAGCTTGTATCAAACTCCTGGAATACTTCTCCATCGAGGATGAACTCCACATGGCAGTATCCTTCATTGACCTGACTCTGAGTGAATCTCACAGTCATTTCATGAGCGACCGTCATATCGACTCCCTCAACATTCACGAAATCCGCATCCGGGCCGGATGGAGATGTGGAAATCTCAGTGTAGCCTGTGCCGTCGCCTGAGCCTCTGAGATTGAACTTGATCTCGTTATTGTCACCATAAGTCCACCAGAGACGGATACGGGCATCGGACGACATGCTGCTCCAACGGAATGTATAAGTACCGGTAGGCATTCCGCTTCTGTAAAGTCGCGCATACACAGAACCTGAAGTAGTAGCCTCGAAATATGTTCCCTGCTCGCCGAGATAAACCGGATCCACACCCTTGTCCGCAGTCCACTTGGACAGTTCGGAAGCATCAAGGACACGACGGTCAGGAATCTGCTGGTAGGCCTGCTTGATGATAACTTCTCTTGTCACCACAGGCTCGCCCGGCTCAGCAATAGTTGTCAGACGTATTGCAGTCTGGCGGAGAGAATTGCCGGAATGGTCATCCATGACAAGACGGAGAACACCGGAACCGGTGCACTGAGCATTCTCAAGGGTATACCACTCTGCATTCTCATCTGTCTTTTCTGCCTTCCATGTCGCATTCGATACGACATCCAGTTCATAGACACCCTGATTGTATGCTGCACGGACCTCAAATGTAGCAGGGTCCAGCTGCACACCATCCTGAGTCACCTTCACCACCACTCTCTCAACACCATGACGATCAAGAACAGACACGGCGCCATAGCGTTTCTCGCCTGTATTCTCGTCAACGGTCAGGCTTACAGATCCATCCAGAGAGCCGGTCTCACCGGTCTTGACAACAAGCCAATCACCACCTTCAATAACCTTTGCAGACCAGTTCTGATTTGCATTCACGTTGAATGTAAGTTCACCACCGGCCTTGGCTATTTCAAGTTCCTGCTCATCATCCGGAACACTCAGATAAGCAATACCCTGCTGATATACGGTCACAAGCTTACCTACCCAGTAGTCACTCTTGATCTCAAGAGTATCCACCCTGTCATCAAGCTCAGTGTTATCCTTATACTGAACAGTCACCGTGTAGGTTTCTGCTTCGTTGATGACACTGTTTCCTTCTCCGGAAGCAGGATCGACAGTACACCAATCCGGATTGTAACTGCGTACAGTCCAAGGATCGGTAGATTTCACCAGGAATGAGAATGCCTCAGGAGAGGTCGACGGGAGCGAGTAGCTGTCCTCCACACGATAGCGGAGGTCAACCCACTTCATCGGCTCCTCTTCCTTTTCCTGGCAGCCTGCAAGCCCTGTTACCAGGGCTGCAGCCGCGCATATCATATATAAATATCTTTTCATACCCTTAAACTTTATTCAGCGATAGGAGTAATGTCACAAGACTTGATTATGTAATAAGTCGATGAAGATGTCGTATTGTAGTTACCGAAATAAACCGTACCAGTCATATTTTTTCCTGTTTCATCATCCACTGCATAATATATTGCGCTCAGCGCACTATGTGCGGCAACAATTTCACCATTCACATAGAAGTCAAAATGCAGTTGTGCAGGATCGGTCTCATCCGGATACAAGTCATAATCACAACTTGTCATAGCAGCAAGAGCATCAGCTCCGAGAGTGTATGTCGTATTGGCGTAAGTAGAACCTGCCGAAGTTTCTCCATCTGTTCTGAGACGATTCTTTGAACGATGCTGGTTGTAGATATTGCAATTGTTGATGCTCATGTGATACCAAAGTTCACCGTCATCTCCCCAATCTGCACCACCGAACTCTATATGAGCCTTGTGGTAACGGTATTCATCCTTAAAGTATACCTTTGATTTTGAGCCTCCGGTAATCTTCACTGAGCCATCTTCAAGAACCGTACAGCCTTCACCACTTAACTCAAAATTGATATCCTGAGACACCTCGATCACATCCTTGATGTCGCCATAAGAAGAAGATGCAGGAAGAAGAGTAATCTGTGCTGTTCTTGGAGCGAAGATGTTGTTCCAAGCCGCGCTGACCTTAGCCTGAGTGTCACTGATCTTCTCGACTGTAAACCACTCGTCTGAAGACTCGACCTTCCAATCAATCGAAGCATCTACCTCAAGGATGAGTTCACCACCGGTACGGTCTACTTCCGCAGTCTCAACAGGAGCCCATACGAGTGAAATACCCTTCTGAGTCACTTCGAACTCACGAGTTTCATCACCTGAAGTGACAGTGACCGTAGTCTTTCTGACAGCTGACGTATTCAGTGCAGCAGTAGCATTGACAGTCACTACTGAGCCGTCACCTTCTCCGCTGGTCTGGTCAAAAGTAAGCCAGAGGTCAGCAGAGCGCACCTCCCATGGAAGGTTGGTCTCGATGGTGAAAGGAAGTGTGCTTCCGGAGCTTGCAAAGTTATCTGAAACAGGCTGCACATAGAGCTTGCCCTTCCTATCTTGAGTCACGGTGATCGTCCATGTCTTCTCAATACCTTCTCCGGAGAGGGTGAGGGTCACGGCGCGATCCTCAAGTGTCTGATTTGCAGAAAGAGTGATCATGACGTCCTCCGAAAGACTTGAAACAGAACTTGAAGCAGGAGTGACATCACACCACTCTACACTCTCGAATCCTGTAATCTTCCAAGGGGTAGTTGAACTTACGCTGAAGGTAGCAGGCTGCGGATTTGTTGCAGCGAATGTATATGCCTCAAGGGCATCACTTTCCATCTTTATCTCACCGCCTGGCTGAGTGTCAATGTCGAACTGCTGGCAGGAAACGGCAAGTACCGCAGCAACTACGCCTGACAATCTTTTAAGGAATGCTGTTGTTTTCATATCATTAATCTTTTTATTATTCATTATGTGATTTACCATCCTGTGTTCTGTGGATAGAGGTTAGGGTTGCAGAAGAGTTCAGACTGCGGGATAGGATAGAGGTTCATCTTGTCTGCCCAAGTCCTTCTCTCTACTGTCTTGCGACTATACTCAAGGCCGTTATTGGTTTCCACGATATTGACGCCGTCCACCTGAGTCTGAGTGGTTGCACCTATTCCCCAACGGCGTACATCCCAGAATCTATGATCCTCGAACGCGAACTCCACTCTCCACTCTCTGCGGACAGCCTCGGTGAATGCATCATATGTTGTCGCAGTCACAACAGGCATCTGAGCGTTGATACGCACCTCGTTGAGGGCATCAAGAGCAGACATGCGGAATGTCGCATCAGTTGCTGTCGGGCTCTTGAAGTACTCGTTGACAGCCTCCGCATAGGTGAGGAGAGTCTCTGCATAACGGTAGATTACCCAATGGTGCTTGTACTCAGCCTCCGCCTCAGGAGTGAAACTGGTGGCTTCGTTGATGTACTTCCTGAGGTAGTATCCTGTAACTGTACCGAGGTCGCTTCTGGTCGCAGAGTAGTCTGCACCACCGACGAAAGTCTCGATTTCAGATCCTTTGAAATCCATCCCGTTTGCAAGAACTGTCCTTGCAAAACGTGGGTCACGGTTATCGTACGGACGGGTCGGATCGAAGTCAGGGTCATCAGATACCCATCCGTCTGATCCGAGGGTCACATCATAGCCGTTGATTGTCTGGAAGGCATCCACGAGATTCTGGGTAGGATAGGTTCCCGACATATATGTGCGCTGACCTTCAGTGAATCTTACAGGGAAGTTATATTCCTCGAAGCTGCTGCTTTCCGAATTCATCCTGACAAGCACATTTTCAGGAGATGAAGTCGTATTCACCTTGTCACCTGAATCAAGATAATAAATATTGAGGTCGATGATGTCGAGGGCAGCCTTTGCAGCCTTTGCCCATTTCTCCGTATCGTTGCTCGGATTATGGAGCTTGCTGGCGGCATAAAGCAGAGCCTTTGACTTTACAGCCATCGCAAAGCCCTTTGTTGTGCGGCCGTACTCGTTGTCGAGCATACCGATATATGTCTCAGGGAGATACACCGCACATGTGTCGCACTCGCTCACGATGAAATCAATGACATCGTCAAAAGGAGTCTTCTCGATAGAGTTTGCCTCTTCGATAGTGAGCATCTTCAAAGGAACCGGTATGTCACCATAGCGACGTGCAAGTTCGAAGAGATAGAAGGCACGCAGTGTCCTTGCCTGATATGGGAAGGTCGCCAACATCTCCATCTGTCTCTCATACTTTGAATCATACTGATAAAGCGAGAAATCCACTGTCACAATAGACTCGAGGAACTCGTTGGCAGAGCGGATTCCGTAATAGAGGTCCCAACTGTCATCCAATGTAGAGATGGCAGACCAGTTGCCGTTGTTGAAATCCTGAACACTTGCGTTCGGATCTCCAAACTCTGCATCATCTGAACCACAGTCACGCATGGAATCACCGATGGCACCAAGATCCTGTGGCATATAACTGTAGATATTGGTGAGCATCCTTGAAGCATAGCTGTATGTGGCATACATGTCCTCCCTGTCATAAACACCGCTTGTCTCATCGAAGTCAAGCATGTTACAACCCTGGAGGGTGATAGCAGCGGCAAGAATACAAAATATAATCTTTTTCATTTCGTTCATGACTTAGTTTAGAAGTTGAACTTTACGCCTGCCCAGAACACTCTTGTTGACGGGTATGCAGCTTCAAGCTGTTCAGGGTCCGCAAACTTTATGTTGTCAAAGCTGAAGAGATTTGTACCGTTCAATGAAACGGTGATATCTGAGAAGCGTACAACCTTCTTAGGGATGGTATATGATACGCCAAGGTTACGGAGCTTGATGAAAGAGCCGTCCCTGTACCACAATGAGTTATTGCGATAGTTATTTGAGTTCTCAAGAGTGGTGAGTCGTGGCATGGTAGCATATTCCGCTGTCTCAGGCGTCCAGGTCACCTCACGTGAAAGGAAGGTGTCGGATATTGTTCCATTGTTTACCAAAGGCTGATAAAGCGGTGAGTTGAGCAGATTGACCGTTACACCGGTAACGCCCTGGAAATCAGCATATATCTTAAAGCCTTTGTATCCGAAATTGAGACCAAATCCGAACTGGAAGAGAGGCGTGCCGGATCCGAACATCTTCACAATATCCTCATCGTTGATTATACCGTCACCATTCTGATCCTTGTATTTAAGGTCACCGGGACGAACATCACCGAATGTCTGCTTTGGACTGTTGTTGATTTCATACTGGTTCTGGAAGATACCGATGACCTCAAGTCCGTAACGCTGTCCGATGGCATTGCCGGCATGGTAAAGATAGTCGTAGTTCTGATATGCCTGACCATCGTTCACGACCTCTGTAAGAAGCCATCCGCCGTTTGCATATACTCCGTATGAAAAATCACCGGCCTTGTCATTCCATGCTACAGAAAGGTCAAGTCCCTTGTACTTGTTCTCTCCCAGGCTCTGATCCATCACACCGATACCGATGACCTCAGATATATTCGATGGAGATATCAGGATATTGGAGCGCCTTTCTGCGAATGCCTCGGCGTTGAGAGAGAGCCTGTTCCTGAAGAATCCCATATCGAGACCGAATGTGGCCCTCTCTGACTTCTCGGGGTCGAGAACAGTTGCTGCAATATCTCCCTCAGCACGTCCTGAAGAGCTTGTTGCATTCTCACCGAAACGGTAACCGCTTGCATTCGAACTTCCATAAGTCTGGAGGAAGAGCTCGTGCTCCATATAGCCGTCATAGCCTGAGATACCTGCTGAACCGTATACCTTTATATATGGCTCTTTAGAGATGACATAAGCAAGGCTGAGAGCAGGATAGAGGTTGAATCTCTGACCCTCAGGGAGATAAGCAGAACCAGACCAGTTCACAGCAAGGTCTGCAAAGAATCTCTCATTCCAGTTGTAGCTTATAGTGCCAAGGACTTCCTGAGTCTTTGAAGAAGCATTACGCTTGTTGAAGATGTACGAACGCTGTCTGTAGGCTGCGTGTACATCGAAATGGTGCTTGCCGAAGTCACGTTCCCAGTTGATGCGGGCCTGCAGCTCCGAACGCATTCCAAGGCTATGGAAATAGTGACTGTAGCTCATGGTCTGAGAATCAGTTCCATAGTAAGTATGGCTTCCTGTAAGCGTGTTTGCATCAAGGAACGAACTTGTAAGCTCCGCATATCTGTAGGTCTTGTATGAAGTTTCCGTCATTTCACCGGTATAGTCAAATGCTACACTCGCATCAACAGAAAGACCCTTGAGAAGCATACCGAGATCCTGACGGAGAGTCAGATCGGCGAGCACTCTTGTCTCAGAATAGAGGTGATTACCGGACTCCTGATGAAGAGCTACAGGGTTGTTTGCTCCATAAAGGGTAGAACCGCCATAGGTTCCATCTTCATGCTTGATCGGGAAGGCAGCTGATGGTGTTGAATACAGGACGTCTTCAATGTCATCACCGCTGATATACTCCCAATAAGGTCTGTTGAATTCTGAAAGACGCGCCATGACACCGAGCTTCATCGATGTAGTGTTGGTGATGTTCACATCGACATTTGCACGGACTCCCAGACGGTTGTCATAGGTGTTTGCATTGTAGCGGTCATCAGATGACGGATTCACATAAAGCGAATTGTCCTTCATGTAATCGACTGCCGCAAAGTAACGGAAGTTGCGGTTTCCACCTGTGAAGGTGAGCTGAGCACGATGGTTATCGCCATGCTTGCGGTAGATTTCACTCATCCAGTCCACATTCGCATAAGCATATGGATGACTGCCTGTGTAGAAGGCATTGAGCTCATTGTCATCATACTTTGCAGCAAGACCGTCCAAAGCGCGGGCTTCGTTCATCTTGTATGCATAGGTATATGCATCCGAGAACTCCGGTGCACGGAACATCGAGCTGAGTCCGAACTGGTACTTTGCAGTAACTCTGAGAGGAGAATCCTGACCTCTTTTGGTGGTAATCATGATTACTCCGTTTCCGCCCTTAACACCATAGATGGCAGCGGAAACAGCATCCTTAAGGACTTTGATAGACTCGATCTCAACCGATGTGATGTCTGAAACATCACGTGGATAGCCATCGATGAGTACGAGTGGCGTATGACCGTGAAGTTCCAAAGAAGACTGGTTGACCTCGCTTCTTCCGGTTCCCTGTTCAACAAGGAGACCTGAGAACTGGCCGTAAATGGCCTTGGCTATATCGACTTCCGGACTCTGCTCGAACAGGGTCGCATCACGCATTATGTTTCCATTTGCCTGAATCTTGAAAGGATTCGCAATCACAATGGAATCCATCGGAGAACGCTCAACGTCTTCCTGTGCAGAAACCGACACGCCGACCAGCAGAAGCGGAAGTATAATGTATTTGCTTATATTTTTCATCTTCGGGTAATTTTATTATTTCCATCCCGGATTCTGTGTCATTCCATAACCCTTGTTCACTTCGGTAGTCGGGATAGGTGCGAAATACCATTTAGTATTCCAGTCTGTCTCCCAACTTCTTGAAGGAATCTTAAAGGTTGAGAATGTAAAGGATGTCGGATTTAACTGATCATTTCCTTTTGAAGTAAGGCCGTACAGAGGCTTCTGGAAATCTTCCTGAAGTCCGTAGCGAACCATGTCAAACCATCGGAACTCTTCGTATCCGAACTCGCAATCGCGCTCACGAAGGAGAGCTTCGCGGAACTCAGCCTGACTCATTCCTTCCTTAAGGCCGGACAGACCGACTCTCGCTCTCACGCTGTTCACCCAGGCATACGCCTCAGGGGAAGGTCCGCCATCAGCCTCATTATAAGCCTCGGCAGCATTGAGCAGAATCTCAGCAAAACGCATCATTGACCAATGAGGCGGTATCTCGTCACGGTCAGTGTCCCTCTGAAGGACGTACTTCATCGTAAGGAAACCGGTTCCGTTGTCACGATAGTTAGGATGGTTCACATGGACACGGGCAATATTATCATTAGCCCAATAATCACCAGGCACCGCAACATTCTCATAAAGACGAGGGTCGCGTGTTTCTGCTCCTGACAGGCATGAACCACCGGTGAAGAACGGCTGCGTCGAAGGGTTTTCCCAATCGAAGTCTTCAGGGAAATCAGAACCATCAGCCCATCCGAACTTGTTCACCCAGTTGAGCGTAGGACAGATATAATCTCCGTCATCAATCCAGTCATCATGATAGTCCGAATCATAATCCTTTCTGATCGAGATGATGGACTCTATGGTACCACGTTCAAAATATCCTTTGCGATAAGCCAGACGGTAATCGGTCGGCGTAACTCCTGTAGGCTGAACCAATCCGTAATATCCGTTCTTTGCCCATTCTGTCATGAACTCGTCAGCGGCATCCTTGGCATCCTGCCAGCGGCCGGCATCAGCATTGCCATAATAGTGATACTCATTAGCCTCCGGGTGCCATGGTGTGCCTGAGTTGAATGTCGGGCTGGCAGCAAAACAGAGGATACGGAGCTTGAGACCCAGCGCCGCTGCCTTGGTCATACGTCCGTCATCGTTAGGATCGGAATTGTACCAAGGGAGATCGTCCTTAGCCTCATCACAAAGCTGTACGATATAATCGACAGTCTCAGCAAAGGTGTTTCTCGGATATTTCATCTCCTCTGTTGTTTCAACAGCATGGTCGAGAATAGGGACACCGCCGACATAACGAAGCATATTCGCGTAAGAGATAGCGATGCATACCTTGGCTTCAGCCTTCATCTTTGCAATCTCTGCCTCTGTTGCGTCAGGAATCTTGTCAGCATTCTCAATGAATATCCAAGCGTAACGGATAACGGTGTAATCCTTCTCTGAACCGAAGCGATAAGCCTCACTTCCTGCATAGCTTGACGATATGGTCGAACCGAGGGCACCGTTATAGTACAGGTTTCTTGGACCATCCGATCCGAAAGTCTGGTTACTATGTGCATGGTCGGTGATACATTCCAACACATTGCTTCCCATCTTTGAGTCGAAGTCGCTTGTAATTCCATAAGGAAGATATGCATATGCTGTCACCAGCACCTTGTCAGCATCCTTTTTGGTTGCAAACAAGCTCTCAATTGTTGCTCCGGATGACTCCGGTGCGCTGCTAAGTCCTGCGTCTCCCAACTTGAGGCTTTCACAAGAAGCCATGAGGACTCCCAACAGGACTGCTATAAATATATTTCTTGTTGTTTTCATATCAGACCGGATTAGAAGGTGATGTTAAGAGCCAGGTTATATGTCTTGACCAATGGATAAACACCATCGTTATCAGAAACGGTCTCAGGATCCTGGAACTTCATATTAGTGAAAGTCAGGAGGTTGTAGCCTGTAAAACTGAGATTGAGGCTGCTGATTCCAATACGGTCAAAGAACTTGTTGCGTCCGAATGTGTAACCGAACTGCGCACTCTTGAGTCGGATGTAGGATGCATCACGAAGCCAGAGGGTAGAAGGTGCGGAGTTCCAGGTCTCAGAAGTCTCTGCCGCACGTGGAAGAGTTCCGTTAGGATTCTCTGTTGTCCAGCAGTCCTCATAGAAGTAGTCCAGGAGACCACGCTTTCCTGAGTTTGTGAAAGGAATACGATACTCGACCTCAAGCATCTTGTCCACATGTGTGGCAGCAATCCAGTTGAGGTTCAGATTGAATCCCTTCCAAGAGAATTTCCAGTTCGATCCGAACATATATTCAGGTCTGTCCGCATATCCGTAAACCATTGTATCGTTACCGTCTACGATGTTGTCACCGTTAAGGTCAGCATACATACAGTCGCCCGGATAAACTGTTGCATTTGGCTGAGGAAGCTCCGGATTAAGCCTCTGGACTCCGTTTTCATCTGTGTAGAAGTCATCATAGTTGTAAAGCCTGATGAACTTGTACAGACCTGTAGAGCGTCCGGTAGAGCCTCCTGTCTGGTTCTGATAATCATATTCACTCAAAACCTCGTCCATATAGACGATGTTGTTTCTTGCAAATGTGACATTCGCATCTATGTCATATCTGAACTCACCGATATTGTCTCTCCAACCGATTTCGACCTCATATCCCCTATTGTCAACGATACCGATGTTCATGTTAGGAAGTGATGTCGCAATGATGCTCGGAGTTGAATTTGGCGAAATGAGGATACCTGTCCTGTGCTCCTTGAAGATGTCACCGGAGAAGTGAAGCCTGTTATTGAAGAGGTCGAAGTCGAGACCGACATTATACTTCAATGCAGTTTCCCATGTGACTCCAAGGTTGCCAGGAGTACCTGTAGTATAATATGGAAGACCAGTTGAATTGTTTACACCGAAACTGTATGTACCAGCCTGAGACCAGACACTGTTCATATACATGAAACGTGAAGAAGTTCCAAGGTCATTTCCGACCTTACCGACTGAGGCGCGGAGCTTCAGATAGTCAATCCACGGTGCCTTGCTCATGAATTTTTCCTCAGAGATAACCCAACCGAGTGAGATTGAAGGAAAAAGACCGTAACGGGTCTTGCCCGGTGCGAAGTTCTCAGATCCGTTGTAACCTGCACTGACATCCACGAGATATTTATCGTCATATCCATAAGTCGCACGACCTACGAATCCCACATATCCGCGAGGGAGGTAAGAGTATTTCGAAGGATAATAGTCTCTTGACTGATTGTAGAGGAGGAGTCCTGAAACAGCGTGCTTTCCGGCAAATTTTCGGCTATAGTCTGCACGAAGCTCAAGATACCAGCTCTTGTCTGAACCTGTGTCCTCGCTATATGAAAGAGGAGTATCCACACTGTCATCCACATCGAACGCATAAGTCTTGTCAAAGTCAGGGTCAGATATGGCAAGGTTTCCGTCACCGTCAAGCCATGACTTGTATGAAATATACTGTTCCTGATATCCTGAACCCTTATGATACTTGTAGATATACATTGTAGTGTCATAGCCTCCCTTTGCTCCCACGCTCAAGCCTTCAGTGATGAAATCGAGTCTCTGGGTGAGGGCGAGGTCGAGGTTAAGCGACGTATTGTATTTCTGCTCGTATCCTCCGTTATAGTAACCCTGATATCCGCTTCGACGGGTGATATTAGGTGTTGCGTTGTAATCCACATAAGTCACAGGAATACCGTTTACCATACCCGGGCTGGCGAATGGGGTCACCCAAAGAGTGGTATAGATCCAGATGTTGTCGTCAACGCCGTCATCCTCGATCGGCTCGTACTGCTGACCGATCACTCCGCTGATATTCAGCTTCATGTCTGTGGTCTCAGTGAGCTTGAAGTCAAGGTTTGCACGGTAGTTATACCTGTTGTAGGAGAAGTTGTTGTCATACGACAGCATCGGCATCTGCTTCATGATACCGTCCTGATACATATAACCCATGGACACGAAGTAACGGACCTTATCCGAACCTCCTGAGATGTTGATGTTGTTCTTTGTCTGGACGAAGGCCTTGCGGAAGAGGATTTCCTTCCAGTCGGTATTCGGATAGATGAGCGGGTCCGATCCGGTACGATAGGCTTCGATAGCCTCGTTCGTGAAGTAGGATCCTGCGTCAACAACTCCGTCATTCTGCTGCTTGAGGTTCCAGAACTTCGCAAACTCGTAACTGCCCACCTGAGAGAGGAACGAAAGTGGCTGCTGCACACCCGTAATACTGCTTACTGAAATCTTCGGTTTTCCGACATCACCTCTTTTCGTGGTCACGAGAATCACACCGTTAGCACCTCGTACTCCGAATACTGCGGTAGATGCAGCATCCTTGAGGATGGAGAGGCTTTCGATTTCGTTCGGATCGATGGTATTGAGCGGACGCTCGATTCCATCAACGAGGATGAGAGGAGTGGATGCGCCGTCAGACAAAGAACTGACACCTCGCACAAAGATCTGTGCGTAGTCTTCTCCCGGTTTACCTGTTGACTGCACTGTCGTCACACCCGGAAGTTGTCCGGCAAGGACGTTAGTGACGTCTGCCACCGGTGCCTTGACCAAAGCCTTGGAATCGATGGATGTAAGTGCGCCTGTCACAGTAGCCCTGGTCTGAGTACCATAGGCGACCACGACCGTTGCTTCAAGAGACTCTGTCTCGTCCTCCAAAACAACGACCAGATTAGATTTCTTGCCGACTTCCACATCCTTGGTCGTATAACCAAGAGCAGAAACCGTGACGATCGTAGCATCATCGGGCAGACTGAGCGTAAACTGTCCGTCAAGGTCAGTTGCAACTCCGACGGTCGTACCGTGAATGGTCACGCCCGCACCGATGATCGGCTGTGCATTTGTGTCCAAGACCTTACCGCTGATGGTCTTCTTTCCGCTTTGCGCGGATGCGATGAAGCCAAAAGCCATGATCAACAGACTGCACAAGATCGTCAATCTTGTTAAATGGACTGCTTTCTGTTTCATTTTGTTATTAATTAGGGTTAATTGTTGTCATCTGTTGTTGACTCCTTGCCATATATGGCTGTGCACAGAGCCTTTCTGAGTGAGCCCTGGCTGTCATCGTGGCGATACTCCCAGAACATGGCTCCCAGAAGTTTCTTCTGCACCACATACTGACCTTTATAGGTGACTGACTCAACATCGTCATAGCCCAGCAGGAAATTGCCTGACTCATCGACGAGATAAGGAACTTTAGCCACTGAATCCCACTTTCTGATGTTCTTGCCTTTATATGTCTCAGACGAAAATATCTTTTCCATCTCGTTGAACTTGACATCAGATGCATAAGGGTCTGTTCCGTGTCCATAGAAAGGAACACCGAGAACCTGTCTGTCGAGAGGCACACCGCCCACACGATGGAGAGTGATGGATTGGTCTGCGCTGCGCTTCTTGGTTATCGCTGCCGAATAGTACAAAGGAGCATTGTGATAAGGTGGATTACCCATATCGTATGTCATCACATTAACATAGTCGAGGTAAAGCATGGCAGTCTCCCAGTCGACATAATCAGCGCTTGCAGAAGAAGCATACGAGATTATCTTCGTATTGCCGATGGTCTCGCGCAACTCCTTGAGGAGAAGATTGAAATTCTCCGTGTCGCTCGGATCCTTGCCATTGGTCGAAGGACCTGCCGTAGGGTATTCCCAGTCTATATCGATGCCGTCAAGACTGAATTCCTTGATCAGTCTGTTGCACTCTGTGCAGAAAAGTGTACGCTTAGTCGGGTTCTTGGCCATCTCACTGAATCCGTCAGCTTTCTCTCCCCAGCCTCCAATCATGAGCAGAACCTTCAGAGTAGGCTTCTGAGCCTTCAGGGCAATGACCTTCTTGAGAAGATCCTCACCTTGAATATAGAGACCGCCGTCGCCTGTCTTAGGGTTCACGAATCTTCCGTGAGCATAGTTGATATGGGTCAGGCAAGCCGGATCGGGAACGGTCGAAGAATTTTCCGTATAATACGCTATGATCATCGGAGTCTGACCCAAGTCTTCAGGATTGCAAAGTGAAGCCTGCGCGGTCGTTGTTCCGCTTCCGGAGTCACCGCTTCCGGAATTATTACCGGAGCCTGATGTGGTATTATCCTTTCCGGAGTTCGGAGAAGGAACCACAAAACCTTGTTCCGGCTCAGAGCAGGAACAGGTGAATACCATCATTGGCAGTACCAATGACAGTACATACGAAAAGATGTTTCTGACCATATATTTATCGAATCAAGTTTCTGATTTTGTCGGACAATTCGGCATTTTCATAGATTCCCACGAAATCCTCGGAATGAGGACCCCAGGCGAATACAGGAAGGGCTATGCCGTTGTGTCCCTTGGTGGAGAAATTGACCTTGATCTTCTTATCGTCAATGCTGCCGTTAAGGAGGGTCATACCGCCGGTAGCATGGTCGGCTGTCACGACTACAAGAGTCTCACCGTCCTTCTCCGCCCACTCAAGCACGAGTCCGAGAGTACGGTCGAAATCGAAGATCTCTTCCATTGTGTGACCGGCCTTGTTGTCATGTCCGCCGTCATCAATCATAGAGCCTTCAATCATAAGGAAGAAACCCTTCTTGTTATCAAGAAGCTGGAGAGCCTTTGATACGGCTACAGGGAGCACATCACCTCTGTCAAGAGCGTGAGGAAGCTCAGTGTCGGCCATGAGGGCAATGACAGGTCCGTTCTCGACAGCGGCAAGTTCCTCCTTGGTGGAAGCGAAGGTATATCCCTTCTCCTTGACCTCGTCAACAATGTTCCTTCCGTCCTCACGGTTCACCCAGTACCTGATGCCGCCGCCGGCAAGGAAATCCACGCCGCTGTGGGCCATCTGAGCAACGATATCCTCCTGATTCTTACGGCTTGGGGAATGGCTGAAGAACACCGCAGGAGTAGCATCGTTCACACGGCAGGTGACAGCCGCACCGGCCTTCTTGCCCTTCTCCATGGCCTCTTCAGCAAGAGACTTTACGGCAACACTGTCCGGATTCATGGCAATCATGCCGTTATTTGTCTTGCTGCCTGTAGCCAATGCCGTTCCTGCTGCTGCAGAATCGGTCACCAGCCTGTTGGCAGAATAGGTTCTCTGGATGCCGACCTTGGAAAAGTTGTCAAGATTAAGCCTTCCGCCATTGGAAACCCATGCGGCACTGATCTGCTCAAGACCCATTCCATCACCTATCATGAAGATGATGTTCTTGACCTTCTTTCCTGTAGGCTCCTTCACAGTCACGGTCTCATATGGTTCAAGCATCGTATAGAGATCGTCATCAGCAAAGTTGTTGACCGCATACTTCGATCTGTCGCGGTCCACAACCTGTGAAAAAGATACTATTGTACAGAATGTCAGTACAATTGATATTATCCCTTTTTTCATACGTAAATAAAGTGTTAGTAATCAATGTTGTGTCAAAGGTAGTTCTTCACTGATAAGCCATAGGAGCGATTTGCGTATTTAATACCACAATTTGCGCAATTATCGTTTCCTATAAACTACCCCCATCTCCTCATAATAAGGTATCTCATTAGAAATCACCGTGCTATAGTAGAGATTCAAAGCATCCATGAATGCCGGAGCGTCAGCCTGAAGAGTACCCTCCCACGACGGGCTTGCATTCCATGCCCTCTCATACACTCCGCAGACCTTAGGGAACACATAGTATGTCACGTGATCGAAGTTCCTCACCGTCTCCGTCCACAACTGAGCCTGAACTCCAACAATGTTCTCCGGTGACTTCAGAACAGTCTTGCCGTCCGGGAGGGATGATATGTCACGCATCCTTCCACGATCGTCCCAACGGACAGACCTATATATATCATAAGGAAGAAGAGAGAAACTCCTGCGCTCATCCACGAATCCGCCCCATGACAGTCCTCTCTCGGTCTTGTCAGGATTGTATGCAAAGTCCATATATGTGTTTGTCATGTTCGACAGGATGACAGGCACTCCATCGTTTGCATATTTATATGGATATTCCTCCTGACCCTTGCCTGTGTGCCAGAAATTCACGGAATAGAGGTTCTTCTTCATCCTTTCATATACATGGTCCTCAAGATCCATGACGAGTTCCTGCCATCCGGCAATCTTCACTCCTCGAGCCTCAGCGATGTCCATGACATTCTCTATATAATAGGACTTAAGCAGTTCGACATTGTCCCAGCCTCTCTCAGCCATGATCTTCTGACAAGCCGCAGAGCCTGCCCAGGCTCCCTTCGGAACCTCATCACCGCCGATATGAATGGCCGGAAGCGGCACACCTGCCTCATTATGACAGGCGATGATATGATCGAACACGACCTCGATGAAACGATAGGTCGACGGGAGAGCCACATTGAGGGCATTGTCCCTGTAATACTGGACAGAGCAATATACGGACTCGTCATCAGGGTCACTCAAAAGGTAGTCTGTATTTCCGGTGCGTGCCGCATAGGCTTCCATTGCCTTGATGGCAGCGCGTGCATGACCAGGGGTGTCGAATTCCGGAATGACGCTTATCCTGCGCTCCCATGCATATTTCAGAATCTCGATATAATCATCTTGGGACAGATATCCGTTGGCAGATGAGGACATATCGGCAGGGTCTCCGCATCCGTTGTACGAAGGCATGAGACAGTCCGTTTCGACATACTCACCGATGTCATTCTTCTTAGGGAACGCATGGAAAGCACCGTAGGAGGTGAGTTCCGGGAACTGAGGTATCTCCAGTCTCCAGCCCTCGTCATCACCGAAATGAAGATGCAGGACATTTGCCTTGTAATGCGACAGAAGATCAATGAACTTGAGAATATTATCCTTCGTCGTGAAGTTTCTTGAGATATCGAGCATGAATCCCCTGTATCCAAGGTCAGGCCAGTCCTCGATGACCATGTCCGGAAGTTCGTCTCCGCCGGCATTGCGTCTGAGATTGTCCAGAGTGACCTTTGCATAGAACGCTCCATCTTCATCCGCAGCCTCGACACGACAGCTTCCGTCGAGGACAATCCTGTACCAGCCAGCTTTCTGTCCGCTGACTATCTCGGCATCAGGATATTCTGCAACTACCGTTGTTCCCTCGGAAGGGATGACATTCTTCAGTGAAGGTATCATGTCCCAGACCTTGGTCTCCATCTGCTCATACGGGAAATTTTCTATCCTCTCGGACGGCAGGAACACATATTCCACTTCAAGAGGAGTCACCTTTCCGCCATATTCAAGAGCAAAGCCCTCAGGAGCCCAGCAATGGCGCTGCAGAGGACGGTCAGTATATGTCACAACGAGGTCCTTTCCGTCATGTTCCTTCGGAAGAACCTGATATAGACAGCCATGGAAAAGCGACACGGTTCCTTCCGTGCCTTCCACTTCATCCGGAACAATATGATTGGAAGTCATCCATATCTTCCAGTCTGTTCCTTCAGGAGCATTCAGGATCGTGAGCGTCTGCACGGCACGGCCTGTCCGGGGATCCGTCTCGCCTTCTGTCCACACGACACTGACCTTCGGAGAGCATCCGGAAGTAACAGTCAGAGACAGGGCTACTGACAACAAAGTGATGAATCTTTTCATAGGAACTTATGATTTATCTGTTTATAACTATAGGTTGGGCCTCACCGCCATCAATCGGCCTTATGGTCACATCAGTCTTGTTCCTGATGGTGTTCCATCCGCCGATGACATTGTATATGAAGACAGCCTTGACATGATGTAATCCCTTTTCAAGAGCTATCGAAGAGTCTGAACGTGAGTAGCGTTTCACCTGTCCGTTGTTGTCTGTGACGAGCTTGCCGTCTATCAGGACCTCGTCACAATCCGAGGAGAAAACATATGTTCCGGTTTCCGGCACGGAAAAATAGCCTTCAGCCTCAGCAGCATAGAACCTGAGAGTATCCGGCATGTTCTTATCCAACTTTTCAAGCGAACCAAGATCCCTCATCCTCGTTCCATCCACATCGTACCATTCAGCACCCTCGAGATCGGAAGTTCTGATGAACCTGCCGTCTGCACGCCTGATCTTCAAGCCCTCGAAAGCATCCTCCTGAGTTGTGGCGGGAAGTGGCTCCTGCTTCACAAGCCTGATTGTCCTCGGACTGCTGAGCTTGCCGTAAGTGGTCACGGAAGCGACATTTACCACAGCATCGTCGTCGAACTCAAGCGGAGCGGAATATTCGGCTGAGGAAGCAGTCGGTTCGGATCCGTCCAAAGTATAGACAATCTTCATCGGTCTTGTCGTCTTGAATTCAAGACTTGCCCTGCCGGCAAATCCTATATTGCTGAAAGAGCCTCCCGGCTGCTCCGGAAGCGGAATATGATAGTTTATGCCATGAATATCAAGCCGCTGACAGGCATCGTCCACGCGTATGCAGAAATCCTGATAATCCTTTCTCTCAAGAGGTGTCCAGGCTATCTCTGCCAGAGCGAAGGCGCGTGGAAACATCATATATTCGCGCTGCCTCACATCGTAAATATATTCAGCCCAGGTGTTGCATTGTACACCCTTCACGAATCCTGCCTTGCCGTTCTCTTCCAATGCAGCAGGTACAGGATTATATCCGTATACCGTCTCAAGCGGAGCATAGTTGCCGATAGTGACCGGCTCAATCTTGGAATCGCCCTGATAAGCATCAAGATACATTCCTCCCTTGCTCGGAGTCATCACGACATAATGTCCCGACATTGCGGACTTGATTCCTCCTGACTCACCTCTCCACGACATGACCGTGGCATTAGGGCTGAGCCCTCCTTCGATGATCTCGTCCCATCCGACAAGCTTCTTTCCATATTTGGAGAGGATCCCCTCCATTCTCTTGACAGCATAGCTCTGAAGCTTCTCCTCTGCGGTAAATTCCTCATCTGCCGTCAGTCCTTCCGCCTTTATTCGGGCCTGACATGCCGGACAGCATTGCCATTTCACCTTCTGGCATTCGTCTCCGCCGATATGATAGTACTCACCCGGGAACAGTTCCACGACCTCGCGTGCCACATCCTCAAGAAATTCGAACACGAACTCATTGCCCGGACAGAGCACGATGTCAGGCGAACCCCAAGTGTAGAAGGTGCTGACCTTCTCCTTTGTGCAGCAAAGATCAGGGTATGACCTTATCGCCGCCATAGAGTGTCCCGGCATCTCGATTTCAGGAACAACCGTAATGAAACGCTCGGCAGCATAGGCCACCACATCGGCAATTTCCTCCTGAGTGTAGTATCCGCCGTGCACGGTGCCGTCAAATTCGGTACGCCAGGCCCCGGTGGAGGTCAGTTCAGGATATTTCTTGATTTCTATGCGCCAACCCTGATCGTCCGTGAGATGCCAGTGCATGATGTTCAACTTATATTCGGACAACATGTCGATATGACGCTTGACATCTTCCACTTCCACAAAATGACGGCATGGGTCTACATGGAAGCCCCTCCATTCGAAACGAGGCCAGTCCCTTATCGATACGCATTGCGCGGCCCACCTGATGCCCTCCACGGGCTCTCTGCTGTCTATGGAAGGAGGGAGAAGCTGCAGAAAAGACTGCATGGCATAGAAAAGTCCTGCCGCATCAGAAGCGGTTGCGGTGACCTTCGAAGGCGACACTTCCAGTGAATAACCTTCCTTGGGGAGTCCACACGAATGGTCGAGGTTCAGTATGATGTCACCTTTGCGCTGTCTTACCGGCAGTTCAAAACCTGTAGAAGCGCCTATCTTCGCAGAGATGAATTCAGCAACTCTGACCGCCTCGGGTCCCTTTGCCGCGAAACCGGAAGATGCGGTGAGCTCAAAACAGCCTTCCTGCACATCCATTTCCACAGGTGCAGGAATGATATTGATCAATGCGGTAAGGATAAAGGTGAGAATATTCATATCCGGTCATCATAATTCATAACGCAGATTTTCCGGAAGATTCCATCCTTCAACAGAAAGGACGGCAGGTGAAGCACCCTCAGGAATACGACATGTCACCACCTTGGTCTGTCCAGGGCAGAGCGTCAGGAAGTTGTCAGACCAAAGCACGGAAGGAAGAAGTCCGTCCTTGCTGTCCTTGACTTTCAGAATATTCTGGTATGCAAGCACTTCTGAAGTGTTGGTAAGGGTGACCTTCAGTCCGTCTGCAGTCTTCTCCACTACAGCAGAGAGTGCAGAAGCCGGAAGAGAAGAAACGAAGGTCATGTCGCAGAACTTCTTGATAGGCGTGAAACACCAGTCTGCCTTCTTCCAGTCATATTCATTTCCTTCGGCCGGGATGCAGTAGAAATTATCTGCAACCACATTTCCTTCAGCATCAAGAAGTTCCAGATATGCAAAGCACTCTCCTTCCACCTTCTTGAACACAGCGAGCGGGATCCTCGGAAGAATATCGGCAACGACCTCCTTCTCGTTCACGAATGCCGCAGAAGCATCATAGAGCCTCATCCTTGCGGTGAGACGGACATCTGAAAGAGTCTCATTGACTGCGTAAACAGTATGATCCGCATAATTATACATGAGCTGTACAGGAGCGCAGGCCTTCTTGACACCGAAATAGCCGGCAGTAGGAACCAGATAATAGTCATAAACCTGCCAGTAAAGCGACGGCCAGGCTGAATTGAGCATCCACTGGACTATACCGGTGGTCTTAGGAAGATTACAGCGGAATGCCTCGAACATGGATCTTGTCGCATCATAATCCATTGCATGAGCCTTGCGCATGAAGTCGTCAATTCCATCGGCAGCACCATATTGTCCCGTCATGGCCTTTACCAGCTCGTCGGTATTGTTCATCCTTGATGATGATGCCGTGCAGTGATAATTCCAATTGGCGTTGAGCGGCCACAGATTTTCCTCACCCACCATCCGGCGCACAGACTCCTTCTGAGGAATATTCAGACCGACTCCTGTCTCGGTATTGAATCCGAAGGCTCCGCCGGTATTGGTATCCTTGTACCAGAAGTCAGGACCTACATATTCGTAAGGCCCTTCCATCTTCGTTCCCGAAGGGCCTGTGATAGTGCTCGTCAGGCTCTTTGCAGAGCAGACATACGGTCTGTATTCAAGTTCGTCATATATCTTCATATACTCGGTCTCGAGCCTTGGATTAGGGATTCTGTCCGAACCTGTCAGCCAGCCTATGACGCTGACATGATTGCGCATCCACATCACTTGGTCGTGAAAGTAGCGCACTGCAAGCGCCTCGGATCTCGGATCGTTGATGCAGCCATATCCTCTGGTCTCAGGAAGCCCGCAATAGTCCTCCCATTCCCACTGGCAGCTCCATCCGACAAGAGCAAGAAGACCAAGCTCGTCGCAAAGGTCATATACCTTGTGATCCTTGCCCCAGATGTTCTCGAATCTCACAGAGTTGAGGCCCATATCGCAGACAAGCTCCATCTGAGCCTCTATATATTCATATGTATCACGCATGAATATGTCGTCTGTCCAACCTGCCGACTTGATCAGCACCTTCTTTCCGTTGAGGACGAACTGCCTGTAGCCTTCGGCTGTGAGTTCGCTTGTGATGGAACGGATACCGAACCTGACATTCTCCTTTCCTGAAACGCCGGCAGAAGTCTTGAACGACACCTCCATGTCATACATTTCAGGATTTCCGAGGTCGCGGCTCCACCAGATTCTCGGCTGATCCACATGCTCGGTGACACTGACAGTCCTGGTCTCTCCGGCAGCAAGTGTCACAGGGAGTTCGATGCTTCCGCTGTCGTAAACGCCGGTCAGCACACCCTCTACAGCCTTGTCGCTATGGTTTACAAGTGTCGCAGACACCACAATATCCGCTTGGGAAAGATCATCGGGATTTACAACCGGCTTTACAAAGACATCCTTGACCCTGACATCAGGAGTGGATATGAGAGTCACAGGGCGCACAATACCCATGCTCTCGTCAAACGGACGCGGATTCCAGTCCACATAGCCTGCGTTAAGGTCTCCGGCCACAGCGCGTCTGACCTTCACCACGAGCTCGTTCCTGCGCTTGAGAAGCTTGGTCACATCATACTCACGCACGCAGAATACACCGTAAGTGGTGTCGGAGGAGGCTATCTGTACATCATTAAGATAGATGTCTGCATAGAAGCCTATTCCCTCAAAACGCAATGTGTGATACTGGTCAAGTCCCTCGTCCACAGTGAATTTCTTGCTGAATATCCATGCGGAATCGAATACGGACTTGTCTATTTCGGCATAATTACGACCCTCCAGGACATTTTCTCCGAAAACGCCTGCAGATTCCAAAGCACCTGCCACAGTGCATGGTACATTGACATCATAAACGACATCATCACCTTCGCGATGCATCTTCCATTCGGAAAAATCATCCTGACATGTTACACATCCGTTCAGCGCACATACAGCAACTACGGACAAAAAGGCTGATAGTTTCATATATTTTCAGGTAATAATAATGACGCACCAAGCAGCGCAACCTCATCCTGAGGCATCGCCGTAATGTCGAGGCGTTTCAAAGAACGCTCGTAGATATAGTGTTCCCTGAGGGATTCCATCATGGAATCACGGAAAAGATCAAAAGACCTCGAAAGTCCTCCACCCAGAACAATGCAACCAGGGTCGTAGGCATACATTACGACAGCCAGGAATGTGCCGAGATGTCTGCCGAATTCCTTGAAGACCGCGAGCGCTTCCTCATTGCCTTCTGCGACAGCTTTTGCTGCCTCGCCACCGGTCCACCCTCTTTCAGAAAAGAATTTTGAGGAACATAATGACTCATAGTCCTTTCCGTTGTATGGCAAAGCTCCCAATTCACCGGCTCCGCAGTTTGTGCCGCAGAGGAGTTTCCCGTTGCATACAATACCGACACCGATACCGGTGCCAAGAGTTATTCCGACCACTACGGCCGACTGATTCCCGATGCGTGCCGAAGCCCCGAGCGCAAAGCAATTGGAGTCATTGTTTATGGCCACATGTACATGGAATTTTTCTTCAAGGATTTGTTTCAGAGGCACTTCCACCCAAGACGGAATATTAGTGGCATCGAATACGATACCTTCGGAAGAATCAACAAGAGTAGGCACTCCGACGCCTATGCTGCTGACTTCAGGGGTCATCATCTCGCTGATTCTGGAGACAAGATGATCAACGGTTGCATCAAGGGAAGCTCCCTTTTCGAATGACGGAACACTGGCTTTTCTGACTATAACCGAACCGTCAATGAGGCCCAGACCTATGGTCGTTCCTCCAATATCAACACCTAATAACATTGCAATGTATAGTTAACTGCTCGCAAAGTTATCAGCTATACATAGCAACAATACCTCTTTTTGCGTAATTATACTCCCAATTTGCGCAATGCATTTCGTCTGAACTCAGATGGAGTGCATCCCTTTATTTCCTTGAAACGACGAGAAATGCTTTTGGTGTCGAACTCATCCATCTTGGCGGCTATATCAGATACGGAATCGCTGCTGGAAAGCAGAAGCTGCGCAAAGCGTTCCATCCTTTGCACAGAAATGTAATTATAAATTGTCATGCCGGTCATGTGCTTGAATCGCTGCTCCAGAAGCCGGCGCGAAAGCGGAACCGAGGAAAGCACATCCTTCACCTGAATCTTGGTATCCACATTGGCATGTATATACCTCAGTGCTGTGAGCACTTCCTTGTCATTCGTGGCAAATACAGAAGACGACAACCTCTCCACCACCAGCAAAGGTTTCAGGACAATATCCTCACCTGGATATGAAGGATCCTTCACCATCCGGTCCACCATTGCCGCCGTATCCATACCTCCACGCTCGATATCGACATTTATAGTCGACATTGCAGGATTGGACATATTGCAGAGAATCTCGTCGTTATCCACCCCGATGACAGCCACATCAAAGGGCACATTAAGCCCGCTTAATTCGCAGGCCTGAAGAAGAATATTGCCCTGATTGTCATCACATGACATTATGGCTATGGGTTTAGGCAGATTTCCGAGCCAGTCAACAAGTCCGGACTGATCATAATACCACATGTTGTCGATGTCCTGTCCGTCGTACACATAAAAGTTTGCCCCCCCCGGATTGGATTGTTCAATCCGCTGACGGAAGCCGTCGCACCGTTCGTCCGACCAGCACACACCATTATATCCGAAGAAGCCGAAATTCGTAAAACCCTTGGACAGGAAATAGTCCGCCGCCATCTCTCCTGTCAACTGGTAATCTCCGGTTATATTTGGAATAGAATCGAACTTGGACACATAATCCTGAGCCAGAGCCACGATGCCATTCTTTCTGAATAAGGTCACATCATCATCCGGGTCAAACT
>CAZYCJ010000024.1:26961-28451 GCA_964645495.1 uncultured Muribaculaceae bacterium | reverse complement strand
ATGGCAAAGGAAATCAAATTCAATATCGATGCGCGCGCCAAGATGAAGGAAGGCGCTGACGCACTTGCTGATGCAGTAAAGGTAACTCTCGGCCCTAAGGGTCGCAATGTAGTGATCGCCAAGAAGTTCGGCGCACCCCAGGTGACCAAGGACGGTGTGACCGTGGCAAAGGAGATCCAACTTGAGGATCAGTTCGCCGACATGGGCGCACAGATGGTGAAGGAAGTTGCATCAAAGACTAACGACCAGGCAGGTGACGGTACCACCACAGCGACCGTACTTGCACAGGCCATCATCAATGTAGGTCTCAAGAACGTGACCGCAGGTGCCAATCCGATGGACCTCAAGAGAGGTATAGACAAGGCTGTTGCAGCAGTGGTGGAGAACCTCCGCGAGCAGAGCCAGGAAGTCGGCGAAGACTATGCCAAGATCGAGCAGGTCGGCACCATCTCTGCCAACAACGACAACTACATCGGAAAACTCATCGCTGACGCAATGTCAAAGGTAAAGAAGGACGGCGTCATCACAGTCGAGGAGGCAAAGGGCACAGAGACAGAGGTAAAGGTCGTTGAAGGAATGCAGTTCGACAGAGGATACATCTCTCCATATTTCATGACCAACGGCGACAAGATGGAGGCTGTGCTTGACACTCCTTACATCCTCATCACAGACAAGAAGATTTCCACTATGAAGGATCTTCTTCCTATCCTCGAGCCTATAGCACGCGAAGGCAAGGCCCTTCTCATCATCGCAGAAGACATTGACGGCGAGGCTCTTACCACACTCGTAGTCAACAAACTCCGTGGTACTCTCAAGATTGCGGCTGTCAAGGCTCCGGGCTTCGGAGACCGTCGCAAGGAGATGCTTCAGGACATCGCCATCCTCACAGGCGGCATGGTGATCTCCGAGGAAAGAGGCTTCACTCTTGAGAACGCAACTCTCGATATGCTTGGAAAGGCGGAGAAGGTAGTCGTGACAAAGGACAACACTACTGTCGTCAACGGTGCAGGTGAAGCTTCTGCCATCAAGGAGCGTGCTGACCTCATCCGCAAGCAGATCGAGACCACAACTTCCGACTACGACCGCGAGAAACTCCAGGAACGTCTCGGCAAACTCGCAGGCGGCGTGGCAGTTCTTTATGTAGGTGCCGCTACAGAGGTGGAGATGAAGGAGAAGAAGGACCGCGTGGAGGATGCTCTCAGCGCAACTCGTGCAGCGGTGGAGGAAGGCATCGTACCTGGTGGTGGTGTGGCATACATCCGCGCATCAGAGGCCATCAAGGATCTCAAGGGTGTGAACGAAGATGAGACCACAGGTATCCACATCGTGGCTCGTGCCATCGAGGAGCCTCTTCGCCAGATCGCCGCTAATGCCGGTGTCGAAGGCAGCGTGATCATCAACAAGATCCGTGAGGGCAAGGGTGATTTCGGATACAATGCACGCACTGACGAGTATGTGAACATGTTCGAGGCCGGTGTGATCGACCCTAC
>CAZYCJ010000024.1:0-26861 GCA_964645495.1 uncultured Muribaculaceae bacterium | reverse complement strand
ATGCACGCACTGACGAGTATGTGAACATGTTCGAGGCCGGTGTGATCGACCCTACCAAGGTGTCGCGTGTGGCTCTGGAGAATGCCGCTTCTGTGGCGGGAATGTTCCTCACTACAGAGTGCGCCATCGTGGATCTTCCTGAGCCTGCTGCCGCTCCAGCAATGCCTGCAGGCGGCATGGGCGGCATGATGTAATCCGGCAACAGTTTCAACAGATTTTAAATAAATACAGAAGGGAGACACCTGTCAGGTATCTCCCTTCTGTATTTACAATAGGATTATTCTAATATCTGTTGAGAGGCATTCCGTTGGTCTTCATGCGGACCTGTTTTCTTACGGTCGAGAGTACATTCTCATACGCCTCGCGTCCTTCTTCAGTCTTGCCGGCGATAAGGTCGAGATTCGCAGCGGCATTACTGAGCACCTGGTCAATGAGATTCACGATGAACTCCATGTCCTTCTCCACAAAGCCACGGGATGTGATGGCAGGAGTTCCTACACGGATACCTGAGGTCTGGAACGGAGTACGCGAATCGAACGGAACCATATTCTTGTTGATGGTGATGTCCGCCTTACCGAGTTCCTTTTCAGCCACCTTACCTGTAAGTTCAGGGAATTTGCTGCGGAGATCGATGAGCATGAGGTGGTTGTCAGTACCGCCTGACACGATCTTGTAACCTCTTGAAACAAAGGCCTCTGCCATGGCCTGCGCATTTGCGGCGACCTGCTTCTGATACTCCTTGAATTCAGGCTGGAGAGCCTCGTAGAAAGAGACTGCCTTGGCTGCGATGCAATGCTCGAGCGGGCCGCCCTGTACACCAGGGAACACGCTTGAATTGAGAATCTGAGACATCTTCTTAACGACACCCTTTGGCGTAGTGAGGCCCCACGGATTGTCAAAATCCTTGCCCATAAGTATGATACCTCCACGAGGTCCGCGGAGAGTCTTATGGGTGGTGGATGTCACGATATGTGCATATTTCACAGGATTGCTGAGAAGTCCTGCAGCGATAAGACCGGCTGTGTGAGCCATGTCGATCCAGAGAATCGCGCCCACCTTGTCAGCGATCTCACGCATTCTCGCATAGTCCCACTCTCTTGAATATGCCGAGGCACCTCCGATGATGAGTTTCGGCTTGTGTTCAAGAGCCCTCTGCTCCATCTGGTCGTAATCGATCATCCCCGTAGCCTCGCTCAGTCCGTATGCCACTGCGTTGTAGAGAATTCCGGACATGTTCACAGGGGAACCGTGGGTGAGGTGTCCGCCATGCGCAAGGTCAAGACCCATGAAGGTATCTCCCGGCTTGAGACATGACATCATAACAGCCATATTGGCCTGTGCACCCGAGTGCGGCTGCACATTTGCATACTCGGCCTCGAAAAGTTCACAGAGTCTGTCGATGGCAAGTTGTTCTATCTGGTCGACAACCTCACATCCCCCATAGTACCTTGCTCCAGGATAACCCTCTGCATACTTGTTTGTGCATATCGATCCCAGAGCTTCGAGCACCTGCTCGCTCACATAGTTTTCAGAAGCGATCAGTTCGATTCCCGAAGTCTGACGGTCTTCCTCTTTCTTGATCAGATTGAAAATTTGGACATCTTGTTTCATAGATTCTGTTTTTTAGCAACTACAAATGTAAGCATTTTTTGTTTTTTACTAACTTTGTGTTGAAAACTTTTTAGTGCAATCGTCAACACAGGCATCATGCAAAACAGGAAACTGCTTAATATAGAACTCGGAAGAGTCTCTGCCAAAGAATACAAGGATCTTCCGGAATCAGGAATCGTCGTGGTTCTGGACAACATCCGGAGCGCTCATAATGTGGGGTCGGCATTCCGCACCGCAGACTCGTTCAAGATAGACAAGGTGTGGCTCTGCGGCATCTGCGCGGTACCGCCTTCAGCGGAAATACACAAGTCGGCTCTGGGAGCGGAAGATAGCGTGGAATGGGAGCATGTGGGTGACACCATGGATGCGATACGCCGCCTCAAGGAGGACGGATATACGATAGTGAGTGCCGAGCAGACCGTAGGATCAGTGATGCTTGACACATTCACGCCCGAAAACGGACGGAAATACGCAGTGGTATTCGGCAACGAAGTCTCGGGAGTCCGTCAGGATGTGGTGGATGCGTCAGACTTCTGTCTGGAGATCCCGCAGTTCGGCACCAAGCATTCGCTGAATGTCTCGGTCAGCGTCGGAGTCCTCCTCTGGCATTTCCGCCTGCATAGTCCCAGGCTTGGCTGATAATCAACAGATGGCCGATCAGGTCGGCCATGACGAAAAGAGACATCCATTATAATAAGTCAAACAATTCAGCAGCAACCAAGCGGGCCTGGATCGTATCGATCCGGGCCTTATATTCTTTATGAGCGGCCTCGAACCGGGCACGGCTTGCCTCCGCAATCGGCTCTGCAGGAGGCGACTCCATCTTCAAAGGATTGATCGGAGTGCCGTTCTTCCACACACGGAAATCGAGATGAGGCCCCGTAGACCTGCCGGTAGAGCCGACATATCCGATGACCTCGCCCTGGCGGACACGCTGACCCGCCTTAAGCCCCTTGGCATATTTTGAAAGATGCAGATATGCAGTCGAATATACAGAATTGTGTCTGATCCTCACCGTGTTACCGCCCGCACCTTCATATTTGACACTTGTGACCACACCATCCCCGATGGTCATGACAGGGGTGCCTTTCGGAGCCGCATAATCGACTCCTGTATGAGGCTGGACACGACGGGTCACCGGATGTCTGCGGGCATATGAAAATCCCGAACTGATGCGCGAATAATTAAGCGGAGCCTTAAGGAAGGCCTTCCTCATGCTCTCGCCCTTCTCGTTCCACCATATGTTGCCGCCGTCATTCTGATTGTACATCACCATCGGAAAATCTTCGCCCGCATGACCGAACACCGCATACCTGACGGTGTCCACCGCAATCACTTCCCCGTCGCATACCTTCTCTTCATAAAGCACGCGGAAACGGTCACCCTTCTGAAGGGCGAAGAAGTCCACAGTCCACGCATAGATATCTGAAAGACTGACAATAAGCAGAGGAGACACATCTGCCGCAAGCATGTCATTCCAAAGGGATGTATTGATCGTGACGTCAGCATATCTCTGTTCCACTGCAACCGGTTTTTCATACACCCATGCCTCATAAGGAGGACGGCATGAAAAGACTATGCTGCTCGCCTTGTCGCGGTCGTAGACGAGGTAGCGGAGAGATTTCTCGACTCGGGCTGAGCCCTCGCTCGAAATGACAGAGTCATAGTACGCCCGGTATGGCTGGCCGACACGCAGGGTGCGGACATCGAAGACAGAATCACACGCCTGGGTCAGGTTATATGCCTCTTGGGCAGACATACCGAGGGAGCCGAGGAGAGTCGAAAAGAACTGACCGTTCTTCACCTTTCCTTCCACTACGGAAAGAGAATCCGGACAAAAGCCGAGAGAACTTTCAGCACACAGTGTATCAACACATTCCGTCTCCAAAGGCTGCCCGCCATCAGAGGGTCTTTCTCCGCATGAAACAAGAGACATCGCACAGACCGCAAGACCGGCGGCCACCAGGACATTAAGATTCGTTACCTTATTCATGACCGCAAAGTTATAAATAAAAAAAGTACTGCGAAGGCCGATATTGATAATTATGTGGAAAATTTTGTAAAAAAGTGTAATAAAGTGGAAAATTATTTCTACTTTTGTCACACTCTAACCTATTGTGGACAAATGGCCGGATTTTTTGGTAAATACAACGCAAAGATTGATGACAAGGGAAGACTCGTGATTCCTTCTGCCATCAAGAATGCCGTACCTGCCGACCAGATGGAGTTCGTCATCAGGAAGGACATGTACTCCAACTGCCTGGAGATGTACACCAGACAGGAATGGGCCAACATGTCACAGGCTGTGAGAGCAAAACTCGATCTGGCATTCGACGAAGACCACATGAGGTACTGGAGAACTTACATGAGCGACACCGTGACCGTAATACCGGACGCGAAACTCGGAAGAATCACAATCCCTAAGGAGATACTTGAAAAGGCGGGCATAGGAAAGGAAGTAGTATTCCAATGCGTTGACTACAAGATCGAAATCTGGGCAAAAGAAGAACTGGAAGGCGGATGCCTCACCCCTGAGGAATTCCGCATGATGGGCAAGAAGATAGCAGGACGAATTTAAGCATGGGAGGCCTGAAGATGTCCGGATACCACACACCAGTACTGCTTGATGAAAGTGTTTCAGCTTTGATCGGCTCACCATCAGGAACATATGCCGACGCCACTTTCGGCGGAGGAGGACACACCGGCGAAATCCTCAGGAGACTCTCTCCCGAAGGACGCATGATCTCTTTCGACCGCGACAGCGACGCCATAGCAAACAAGCCTGACGATCAAAGACTTACGCTTATCAGAAGCGACTTCAGATGGATTCACAACCATATCACCCATCAAGGATATCCGGAAGGAATCGACGGCATCCTTGCAGACCTGGGGGTGTCATCACATCAGTTCGACACGGCGGAAAGAGGGTTCTCATTCCGATATGACGCACCTCTGGACATGAGAATGAATCAGGAAGCGGAATTCACAGCGGCCGACATCGTGAACGGATATGCTCAGGAGGACATGGAAAGGATTCTCAGGCTCTACGGAGAAGTGGATAACAGCAGACGCATCGCACAGATGATCTGCAAGGCAAGGGAGACCGCACGGATAGAGACAACAGCCGACCTTGGCAAGGCGATCGAGGCGGCCCTCCCGAAATTCGCGGAACACAAGTTCCTCGCAAAGGTCTATCAGGCATTGAGAATCGAGGTCAACCAGGAGATGAGATCGCTTGAGAAGTTCCTGCACGGTGCAGCGAAGTCCCTGAAGAAGGGAGGGCGTCTGGTCGTGATCACCTACCACTCCCTCGAGGACAGGATGGTCAAGAACTTCATAAAGACAGGCAAGATAGACGGAAAGGCGGAGAAGGATTTCTACGGCAACATCACGGCGCCTCTGAAGGCAGTGAACCGCAAACCGATCCTACCGCAGGAAAGCGAAATCGCATCGAACACCAGGGCACGAAGCGCCAAACTGAGAATCGCAGAAAAGGATGGATAAAAGGATCAATATAGACTGGAAGAAGATCGGCAGTGCCGTCAAGGAGTTCTTCATCGCCCTGGGGCGTGGAGAACTTCTGACGCGTATGAGAGTGGACAAACTCTTCCCTTACATACTCTATCTGTTCCTCCTCGGATGCATAAGTATCTGGATGAGTTACAAGTCGGAGCAGACCATGCTGAAAGTACAGCAGAACAACCGCACGCTCAGGACATTGAAGATATACAACGCCCAGAAGACCTACGAGATCGTCGGTCTGGACAGGATATCGACGGTGGAAAAGATGCTTGAAGATGCAGGATCTCAGGTCAAGGCGCCGGAAAAGCCGGCAGATGTATTAAGATAAAGGATGATGGCAGAAAGAAGAGAAATACAACAGGACAACAGACACAGGATCAGCAAGATTCTGTGGCTTCTGTATTGCCTTTTCCTCGTGGCATCGGCCATACTCATCGGAAGGATCATCCAGATCCAGTTCGCATGGGAACCTGACCACGATACTGTCAAATACTTCCAGCCTAAGCACGATGAGAACAAGACACGTCCGGAAAGGGGTGCCATCATGGACATGAACGGCAAACTCCTGGCCATCTCCACACCGATGTACAACATCAACATGGATTGTGCCGTCCTCAAGGACGAATTCAGAAAAGGAAAGACCGCAAGGGAGACCGACTCCCTGGAAAGGAAATGGAGGGAAAAGGCGCGTCTGCTCTGCAACGAACTTCCGAAAGTCCTCGCCAAGGACGGAAAGACATCCCGATACTATTACGACCTGATCATGCGCAACCGCGAGTCGGAGACAATGAAGGGCAGAAGAAATGTCCCTATAGCAAAGAATGTCGACCACGAAACATACCTGAAACTTTGCGAACTGCCACTTTTCAACGAGGGTCAGTTCAAGAGCGGCATGATCAAGACCGAAGTCGAGACCAGACAATATCCGTACGGAACCCTTGCAGGACGAGTGATCGGAGATGTCAGGATCAACAAGGAGAACCCTGAAGAAAGCAGGTTCCTCGGTCTGGAAGGCCAATACGACTACATCCTCCACGGAAAGGAAGGCTCGCAGTGGATGAAGCGCACAGACAAGGGAAGCATCGTCGACCCTGACAGCACCGTATTGAAAGTGGAACACGGAAAGGACATCCGCACCACCCTCGACATCGACATACAGGACATCGCAGACCGCGCCTTGAGGAAGAACATCGGGGATGACCAGGAGATAGAAGGCGGATGCGTGGTGGTGATGGACGTGAAGACAGGAGCAGTCAGAGCGATGGTCAACCTCCAGAGAAACAGCAAAGGCACCCTTGGTGAAAACTTCAACATGGCGGTAGGACGTCCTGGCGAGCCAGGCTCCATCTTCAAGGCCGTGACGCTTGCGATACTTCTCGAAGACGGAAAGGTAGAACTCAGCACCGAGGTGCCGACCAACCACGGACGCATAGACGAACTCCCTGAAATCGCCGTAGACAAATACATAACCAACTGGGAAAACAGACATAAGACCTCGTCGATCAGCGTCCTGGACGGATTCAAGATTTCGTCCAACTATGTATTCCGCCGCCTCGTGCTTGACAACTACAAAGACAAGCCGCAGAAGTTCATCGACAAACTATACGAATACAAGTTGAATGACGCCTACACCTTCGACCTCACCGAAAAGGGAGGAACAAGTTCGAGCGTCCCTGATCCTGAATCCAAGGGATGGAGCCGCACAACACTTCCTTCCACAGCGATCGGGTATTCAGTGATGGAGACACCGCTCAACATCGCCACCTTCTATAACGCGATCGCCAACAAGGGCAAGATGATGAAGCCATACATCATCGAGTCACACGAAGTCGACGGCAGGACAGTCAAGAAGTTCGGTCCCGAAATCCTCAACGGCTCAGTCTTCTCCAAGTCCACTGCAGATTCGCTTACAAAGGCTCTTACGATGGTGACTCTTGAAGGAACAGGAGCAACAAAGCTGAAGAATGCCAAATGTACAGTAGCAGGAAAGACCGGTACCGCCAGAATGGTGCTTGAGCCTGAAGAACGCAAGGGAAGCAGCCTTCCATATCAAGACATAGACGGAAGGATGAAGTATCAGGCGACCTTCGTGGGATTTTTCCCGGCAGAAGATCCGCAGTATACTGCCATAGTGACAGTTTACACGAAACCGACAACAGAAAGCGTATACGGAGGTGTGATCCCTGCCATGACCTTCAGGGAAATCGTGGACCATGTCTGGGCTCTTGACAGCAGATGGGGCGAGAATATTTCAGCCATGGCAGACGTGCCTGACATGAAGCCGGAATATATAGCGACACAGAGCGGCACCGTCATCCCTGTACCTGACGTCAAGGGAATGGGACTTAAGGATGCTCTCTATGCCATCGAAAACAACGGGTACCGCTGCACATATGAAGGAATCGGTCATGTAGTAAGCCAGACTCCGGCGGCTGGAACCGACTGCAGAAAAGGTGAAACAATCAAGATAGTACTGAGATGAGACTTGACAGGATCATAAGGAACAGCGGATGCACAGTCATGAAGGGCTGCGCCCATATCGAGGTCGACGCAATATGCGATGACTCACGGAAAGTGACCCACGGGTCGCTTTTCACTGCTGTCAAAGGGTTTGCTGTCGACGGCCATGAATATATTTCAAGGGCTATCGGCATGGGAGCCCGCGTCATAGTCTACGAAGATCAGGAAGCGCTTGATGCACAGATAGCGGCAATGGATACCGACGGTATCGTCCTTGTGAAGGCGGAATCATCCAGACATGCACTAGCCATAATGGCTGCAAACTTCTATGACAATCCGTCAGAGAAACTGACCTTGGTCGGCATCACCGGCACAAACGGCAAGACCACCACGGTAACCCTCCTGCACAGAATGTTCACAGCGTTGGGTTACAGTTGCGGCCTCCTCTCCACCATCGCAAACTATGTCGGCACAAAGGGAACAGAGGCAAAGAACACGACTTCAGACCCGCTGACCATCAATTCCCTTCTGGATCAGATGGTGAAGGCGGGATGCGGGTATTGTTTCATGGAAGTGAGTTCCATCGGAGTGGAGCAGGAAAGGATAGCAGGACTTCATTTCAAGGCGGGCATCTTCTCCAATCTCACACACGACCATCTGGACTACCACAAGACATTCGCCGAGTATCTCAGATGCAAGAAACTGTTCTTCGACAATCTGCCTGCTGATGCATTCGCCATCACCAACATCGATGACAGGAACGGAATGGTCATGATGCAGAACACAAAGGCGAAGGTGGTGACTTATTCACTCAGAAGCATTGCAGACCACACATGCCGTGTGATAGAGCAGAGTTTCGAAGGAATGCTCCTCAAGATGGACGGAACGGAAGCATGGAGCACACTCATAGGTCAGCATAACGCATACAACCTTCTGGCGATATATACGACCGCCGTCACTCTGGGAGCGGAACATGAAGAAGTACTTGTGGCGATGAGCACTCTCAGGCCTGCACCTGGCAGACTTGAGAACATACGCGGTCCGAAGGACATATCGGTCATCATCGATTACGCCCACACTCCTGACGCACTGGAGAATGTACTGAAGACTCTCAGGGAGATTGCACCGGACAGAGAACTTATCTGCCTTTTCGGATGCGGAGGAGACAGAGACAGGACCAAGAGGCCAGAGATGGCAGCCATCGCCCAGAAACTTGCCGACAGGATAATCGTCACATCAGACAACAGCAGGACCGAAAAGACCACCGACATCATGGCCGACATAAAGGCAGGAATGGACCTGAGCGGCAAGGCAAGGTCACTCTTCATCGAAGACCGCGAACAGGCCATCCGCACCGCCGTGATGATCGCATCACAAGGAGCGACGATACTTCTCGCCGGGAAAGGCCACGAGACCTATCAGATCATAGGCACGGAAAAGAAGCATTTTGACGAAAAGGAGATAGTCACTGAAATTTTTGAAACAATTGCATAAAGAAAGAAAATGATATACCACTTAGTAGAATACCTCAAGGAACTCGGAATCGACATTCCGGGACAGGGACTGTTCAATTACCTGTCCTTCAGGGCCATTGCATCATTCACCACCGCTCTCCTCATATCAATCTTTGCCGGAAAGAGGATCATAAGATGGATACAGAAGAAGCAGATCGGAGAGGAGATACGCGACCTCGGACTCGAGGGACAGATGCAGAAGAAAGGTACACCTACGATGGGCGGAATCATCATCTTCCTGGCGATCGTCATCCCTGTACTTCTGTTCGGAGACCTGACCAACATCTACAATATACTGCTCATAATCAGCACCGTATGGTTTTTCCTGGTCGGATTTGCCGACGACTACATCAAGGTCTTCAGAAAGAACAAGGAAGGCCTGAGCGAAAAGGCCAAACTCGTGGCACAGGCTGCAATGGGACTTGCGATAGGACTCGCAGTGTGTTTCAGTGACGACATAGTGGTGAGAGAACAGGTGGGCCTCGACCAGACCGTGGCGGTCGGCGCGATGGCGGACAGCGTGAAGGTGGACATCGCAGGAAGCCAGGCAGGGCAGATCGAGAAGCACGATGTCATAAAGAGCACAAAGACCACCATCCCGTTTGTCAAGAGTCATGAATTCGACTACAAATGGCTCTCGCCTTTCAAGGGAACCTTCGGATGGTACTGCAAATGGGCAATATATGTGCTGATGATAGTCATCGTGATCACCGCATGCTCTAACGGAGTAAACCTTACAGACGGCATGGACGGACTTGCGACAGGATCGTCGGCGATAGTCGGAGTAGTGCTGGGAATATTCGCATGGCTCTCAGGCAACATCGTGAATGCCGAATACCTCAACATAATGTACATTCCGGGAAGCGGAGAGATAGCGGTCTATATGTCGGCATTTGTCGGAGCCTTGATCGGCTTCCTCTGGTATAACTCCTTCCCTGCCCAGGTGTTCATGGGCGACACAGGAAGCCTTATGCTCGGAGGCGTGATAGGAGTGTGCGCGATATTGATAAGGAAGGAACTCCTTCTGCCGATACTGTGCGGAATCTTCTTCGTGGAGAGTCTGTCGGTACTGGTGCAGAGATTCTGGTTCAAGTATACCAAAAGGAAATACGGTGAGGGACGCAGGGTGTTCAAGATGGCTCCGCTCCATCACCACTACCAGAAAGAGGGCGTCCCTGCCCTCATACAGAAGCCTCTGAAGGCAATGCCGGAGGCGAAGATCGTGGGAAGATTCTGGATCATAGGGATGATCCTCGCAGTGGTGACGATAGCATTGCTCAAGGTAAGATAGTAAAGTAGTCAGAAAAGATAGAAATGTCAAGATTAGTAGTTTTAGGTGGAGGAGAAAGCGGAGTCGGTTCTGCTGTTCTCGCAAAGGTGAAAGGATATGATGTGTTCCTGTCGGACATGGGCAGGATCACAGATGATTATGCAGCTATGCTCGACAAATGGGACATCCCGTACGAGCAGGGCAGGCATACAGAGGAGCTCATCCTCAATGCAGACGAAGTGGTCAAGAGCCCCGGTATTCCGTCGACTGCACCAATGGTGAAGAAGATTGTCGAGAAAGGCATCGGAATCATATCTGAAATAGAATTTGCAGGCCGATACGACTCTGCAAAGAAGGTCTGCATCACCGGAAGCAACGGAAAGACCACCACGACCTCCCTTATATACCACCTCCTCAAGCAGGCCGGTCTCAACGTCGGACTCGGAGGCAACATAGGAAAGAGTTACGCCCTGCAGGTAGCCACCGAGAACTATGATATCTATGTGTTGGAACTCAGCAGTTTCCAGCTCGACAACGTGTATGATTTCAAGGCCGACATCGCAATCATCACCAACATCACTCCTGATCATCTTGACAGATATGACTACAAGATGGAGAACTATGTGAAATCCAAGTTCCGCATCACAAGGAACATGTCGAGCGAGGACTGCTTCATCTTCTGTTCCGACGACGAGATTACCATAAGACATCTCGACCAGATCGTGATGAAGGCACAGAAACTCCCGTTCACACAGAAAGAAGAGGTTCAGCAGGGCGCATTCGTGCAGAACGACAGGATGATCGTCCGCTACAAGGAGGACGAATGCGACATGTACCTCCAGGAACTTGCGCTCGGAGGAAAGCACAACATATACAATTCGATGGCGGCGGCACTTGCGGCGAAAGCCATGGACATAGACAACGAGGCCATCCGCAGCGGACTCGCCACCTTCCAGGCCGTGGAACACAGACTGGAGAAAGTCCTCAGCATCAGGGACGTACTCTACATAAACGACTCGAAGGCTACGAATGTGGATGCCGCATGGTATGCTCTGGAATGTCAGACAAGACCGGTGGTATGGATCGTGGGCGGCACTGACAAGGGTAATGACTACACCAGTCTCATACCTCTTGCTCAGGAAAAGGTGAAGGCCATGATCTGCATGGGACTGGACAATGCTAAGTTCCATGCGTCATTCGAAGGAGTCGTTCCGGAAATTCATGATGTGACTTCTGCAAAGGACGCAGTGAGACTTGCACACGAACTGGCAGCATCAGGAGATGTCGTACTGCTCTCGCCATGCTGCGCAAGTTTCGACCTTTTCAAGAATTACGAAGACAGAGGAAGACAGTTCAAGGAAGCAGTCAGAAACCTTTAGGATATGGACAACGCAAGGAAAAAGGCAGACGGAACCCGGAAAAACGGGTTCTGGAATTTCATCGACAACATAGAAGGAGACAAGGTCGTCTGGATAATCGTATTCCTGCTGATCATGATCTCCATTCTTGCCATATTCTCATCCACCTCGCTCCTGAAAGAGGGCAGCAAGGACAGGATGGACTTCATCATGGATCATATCGTCGTCGTGGGAGTGGGCCTGGCGCTGATATTCGGTCTATACAACATAAAGAAGATAGGGATTTTCAGACTTCTGTCCAGCATGGGCTTCGGACTTTCCCTGATACTGCTTTTACTTCTCGACCTGCATGTCAGGATCCCGGGCTTCATCGAGGCTGAAAGGATCAACGGAGCATGGAGAACCCTCAGGATTGCCGGGCAGCAACTTCATGTGTTCGAAGTGGTGAAGGTAGCCATGGTGATGTATCTTGCCTGGGCCATAAATGCCTATAAGGAGGATCAGGATGCGATAAGCAGAAGGCAGCCGAGCAGATATTTCAGACTTGCCAACAGAATGAGGCAGTCAAAGAGCATGGCATCCTTCGGCGAGCCGTTCTGGAAAAGAGTGATATACATGTATATCCCTATATTGACCGTCTGTGTGCTGACTTTGATGGGTAGTGGTTCGAGCGCGGTGTTCATAGGTGTGATACTCATCGCGACCATGATGGTGGGAGGAATGCCTGTAAAGGAAATAGCAATAGCCGGAGCCACAGGACTCGCAGCCTTGCTGCTGATTGTGGGCGTGTATAATGCCACCGACGGCAAGGTGTTCGGAAAATTCGAAAGAATAGCCACCATGCAGAGCCGTATCAGGGCAGACTATGACGCAGAGCGCCTCAAGGATGTGAAGCCGATGTCTGCGGAATTCTACGACATACTCGACGACATCAAGCAGCCGTACAGTGCAAAGATCGCCGTTCACGAAGGCGGAATCCTGGGAAAGGGCAGCGGAAACAGCACGCAGAAATATGTCGTATCGAACATATACGGAGACTATATGTTCAGTTTTCTTGTGGAAGAATACGGACTTCTGGGAGGTATCCTGGTGATCTTCCTCTATGTGAGCCTTCTTGCAAGAGGATCGACCATCGCGCGTCTTTGCAACAACGAATTCGCGAAGATCACCGTCGGAGGACTCAGTATCCTGATCACAGGCCAGGCCTTCATGCACATGTTCGTGAATGTGGGCATCGGACCGATGACAGGACAGACACTGCCTCTGATCAGTCACGGAAGTTTCGCTTTCCTCGTCTTCTGCATAGCATTCGGAGTGATCCTTTCGATAAGCAGGATGGCCCGAAACGGCATCAGGGAAGAAGAAGAAGCGGCCATACCTATATATGAAAGCAATAAGGATGACATCCAGGCCAGCCTTGACATACTGGAGGACATCGACAATTTAAACGACCAACCATAGGCACAATGAAGTACAGAAAGATAAGAGCGATCATAAGTGGCGGGGGTACGGGAGGACATATCTTCCCGGCCCTCTCCATCGCTAATAAACTTAAGGAACTTAACCCTGAGACCGAGATTCTGTTCGTGGGAGCGGACGGAAGGATGGAGATGGAGAAGGTTCCTGCAGCAGGATATAAGATAGAAGGTCTTCCTATAGCAGGACTTCAGAGAAGTCTCAGCCTGTCAAACCTTGCTCTTCCGTTCAAAGTGATCAAAAGCGTGAGGATGGCGAAGAGACTCATCCGTGAGTTCAAGCCAGACATAGCCATAGGCGTAGGAGGCTATGCCAGCGCTCCCCTTCTTTGGGCGGCAGGCCGTCTCGGCATCCCGACCCTCATTCAGGAACAGAACGGCTATGCCGGACTGACAAACAAGATCTTGGGCAAGAAGGCGAAAAGTATCTGCGTCGCCTATGAGGGGATGGAAAGATTCTTCCCTGCCGACAGGATCATCATCTCCGGCAATCCTATAAGAAAGGAGATCGTGCCTGCTACAGAAGAAATGAAGAAGGAGGCATATGAATTCTACGGACTGAGCCCTGAAAAGAAGCATATCTTCATTGTCGGAGGCAGCCTCGGCAGCGGCACGCTGAACAATGCCATGAAGAAATGGATAAGCGACGGCTGTCCCGGTGGAGAGGACATCGAGGTGATATGGCAATGCGGAAAACGGTACAAGGCGTCCGTGGACACATTCATGGAAGAAGCAAGAAAGGAAGGAAAGCCTGTTGAAGGCATTCAGCATTCAGATTTCATCCAGAGAATGGACCTTGCATATGCGGCAGCCGATGTGGTGATATCCCGCTCAGGCGCAAGTTCAGTCTCGGAACTGTGCGCGGCACACAAGGCAACGATATTCGTACCGTCGCCGAATGTGGCTGAAGACCACCAGACCCACAACGCCATGGCCCTTGTCAGGAAGGATGCCGCATTGATGGTCAAGGACAGTGAGGCTGTCGAAAACATGATGAAGACCGCATGCGGACTGATAGAAAATACAGAAAAGATCGCTCTATTGGAAGAGAATATCGGCAGACTGGCCCTAAGGGACGCAGCAAAGACCATTGCAGACGAAATTTACAGAATACTGAAATGAAACACATATACTTTATAGGAATCGGCGGTATCGGCATGAGCGCGATAGCAAGATACTACCATGCCAAGGGATACAGAGTGAGCGGATACGACAAGACTCCGTCCCCTCTGACTCATGAACTTGAGGCGGAAGGGATAGGGGTACATTATGAAGACAATACTGACTTCATCCCGAAGGATGTAGGGGACACCCTCGTGGTCTATACCCCTGCGATTCCTAACGACATGGGAGAACTTGTATATGTGCAGGAGAACGGGTACCGGGTCTTGAAGCGTTCGCGCATGCTCGGCGAGATCTCTGCAGGCCAGAGATGCATGGCTGTCGCAGGAACTCATGGCAAGACGACCACCAGCACGCTCGTAAGCCACATATTCACCTCATCAGGGGAAGGATGTTCTGCATTCCTCGGAGGCATATCGAAAAACTACGGTACGAATCTTCTTACAAACAGCAATGATGTGGTTGTAGCCGAAGCGGATGAGTTCGACCGCTCGTTCCTCCAGCTGTTCCCCGAGATCGCGGTGATCACTTCGATGGACGCAGACCACCTCGACATATACGGTGACGAGTCGCATATCCGCGAGGCATTCAAGGCCTTCGCATCGCAGGTGAGCGGGACCGTCATCGCAAAACACGGGCTGGACATCACGCCTGAGGACACGAATGCGAAGATAATGACATATTCTTATGACAACCCCGAGGCGGACTTCCATGCGGTCCTCACCGAAGGCGACGGCAACGGATTCTCGCATTTCGACCTCCATTATCCGGGAGGTGTCATCCGCGACTGTGTTGTAGGCATTCCGGGATGGGTGAACATAGAGAATGCCGTCGGAGCGGCTGCAATCGGACTCGTCTACGGACTCGATCCGGAAAAGATCCGCGAAGCACTGGCCTCTTTTGCCGGAGTCAAGAGAAGATTCGACATACAGTTGAAGTCAGAAAGATGCGTATACATCGACGATTATGCCCACCATCCAAAGGAGATCGCGGCATCGCTCACTTCGATCAGGGGCAACTTCCCCGGATACAGGCTTACAGGCATTTTCCAGCCGCACCTATATACGAGGACACGCGACTTTGCTGAAGGCTTCTCGGAGTCTCTGAGCCATGTGGACAGGCTCATCCTTCTCGACATCTACCCTGCCCGCGAGGAACCGATCCCCGGAGTTACCTCGGAAATAATCTTCGAAGGAGTGACCGTAGCGGACAAGGTTCTGGTGACCAAGGCTGAACTCATGGAGCATCTGGAAGGCCTTGAACTTGGCGACAAGGAAGTCTTCATGACCATCGGAGCAGGCGACATCGACAGATTCGTGCCTGAAATAAAGAAACTTCTTGAAGAAAGAACAGCGTGATGAAAAGCATGGCAAGACATATATTGACAAGCGTAGCCGGAGTGCTGCTCGCGGCATGCATGATTCTATCCGTCACCGCAGGAGCAGACTCACGCAAGTCTATGACCTGCAAAGGGGTGGAAATCGCAATACTCGACAGTATGCAGAACAGTTTCGTGACCAAGGCGGACGTAAGATCGTATATTGACAGGGAATACGGCAACTATATCGGAATGACACAGGACAGCATTGACCTTGTAAGGATCGAGGACATCGTCGACGGCAGGAGCGCCGTGAAGAAAAGCGAGGCCTACTTCACAAAGGACGGAATCCTGCATATCGAAGTGACCCAGCGCAAGCCTGTGGTGCGATTCCAGAAACGCGACGGAGGCTTCTACGCCGATTCCGAAGGCTATATCTTCCCGCTTCAGAGAAACTACGCATCACATGTCCAGGTGATCGATGGAGAGATTCCTCTTGCTGCAAACAGCGGATACAAGGGGGCTATCGAAGACCCTAAGGAACTGGAGTGGTTTACAAGAGTGATGAATGTGGTCAACTTCATCGAGAAGAACAAGACTTGGAAGGACAAGATCGTGCAGATATCGGTGGACAAGGGAGGCGACCTGATTCTGATTCCGAGAAAAGGAAATGAAAGGTTCATGTTCGGACAGCCTGTAGATATCGCGGCAAAGTTCGATAAGATGACCAAATATTACACCCACATCATCCCGGCTAAGGGTGAGGGGCATTACAAGACAGTCGACATAAGATTTGACGGACAGATTGTCTGCAGATAAGAAGAAAACAGGAAACAGATATGGAGATACAGGACAGACACATTGTGGCTATCGACCTCGGAACATCAAAGATAGCCCTCACCGTAGCCAAGGTGGAAGGTGAGAATGTTCAGATCGTATATTACAATGAGACGCCTTCGGCAGGCATCAGATACAGCAGCGTGTTCAATCCGACACATGCTGGAGAGCCTCTGACAGAGGCTGTCCGACAGGCGGAGACTGCACTTGGAATAAAGATCACGCAGGCAGTAGTGGGAATGCCTAAATATCCCATCCGCCTTGAAAGCAACACAGGAAAGATAGAAGGAAGAGAGCCGGACGCCGACATCACTTCCGAAGACATTGCGGAACTCAAGAAGTCCGCGGAAGCCTACCCTCTGGAAAACCCGAAACTCGAGGCTGTGTACGGAGCGGTGGCCCAGTCCTTCTCTGACGGAGAGAACTTCCAGATCATCGAGGACGACATCATCGGCATGTCAAGCGATGTACTCGAGGGCAACTTCAAGATCTTCATTGGAAAGAAAGGGCCTCTCAACAAGATAGACACGGCGTTGAAGAAGGCTGATGTGGTGGCGATAAGGAAATATTTCACTGCAGACACCACTGCGAAGGCTGTACTTACGGAGAGCGAGATGGCTAACGGAGTCGCGATGATCGACTTCGGAGGTGGTTGTACCTCAGTGGCGATCTACTGCGGGAACATCATGCGCCATTACGCATCGATCCCGTTCGGAGGGAACAACATCACCAACGACATCCAGATCGAATCGGAAGGCAGCATCAACAGGGAACTGGCCGAGAACATCAAGCTTGCTTTCGGAGCATGCATGCCGGACAAACTGCAGAGCATGGGGGACAAGATCATCCATATTGCAAGCAGCAGCGGCGAGGCCGACAGGAAACTCCCTGTCAAATATCTCTCGGAAATCATCACTGCAAGGGTGGAGGAAATCATGATGGCCATCCTCTATGAAATCTATAAGAGCGGCTATGCAGACAAACTCCGAAGCGGCATCGTCGTCACGGGAGGAGGTGCACAACTCACCAACCTCGGAAACTACATATTCGACCTGTCAGGATACAGGGTCAGGACAGGATATCCGAAGAACCAGTTCTCATGCCAGGACTGCGACGGTGTGACCGACACCACAGCCACAACATCCATCGGTCTCGTAATGACAGCAGCAAAGGACAGGACTCTGAACTGCGCGTTCAGCAATGACGGTACCGCTCCTGAAAGAACCGTAAAGGTGGAGACTGAGACAGACACACCTGACGGAGTCCTGTTCAAGCCAGGAGAAGTGGAAGTGGTAAAGCAGAAAAATAATAATGAAGAACATCAGCAGCCATCACAGAAACCTCGTAGAGTAAAATGGACCAGGCCTCTGGAAAGAATCGGCAATCTGTTCGATGTCATCTACGAAACAGTAAACCAAGAGACTAAAAACGACTGATCATGGAAGAATTCGCACACTTGGAAATAGTTCCGGACACATGGAAACCGGAGCCTTCAATAATAAAGGTCATCGGTGTCGGAGGAGGCGGTTGCAACGCCGTGAACTACATGTACAACCAGAAGATCGAAGGCTGTACCTTCATCGTATGCAACACTGACTCCCAGGCACTTGACAAATGCGATGTACCGCTGAAGATCCAGCTCGGCGACGAAGGTCTCGGAGCAGGTACAAACCCGACAGAAGGAAGGAAGGCAGCCCTCAACTCACAGGAAGAGATAGAGGCGATGGTGCTCGACAACGACACCAAGATGCTCTTCATCACTGCCGGAATGGGCGGTGGTACCGGCACCGGTGCCGCTCCTGTCATCGCATCGATGGCAAAGAAGAAGAACATCCTCACGGTGGGAGTCGTGACCATTCCGTTCCGCAACCAGGGCAACGAGACCATGTCCAAGGCTCTTGACGGCATCACGGAACTGGAGAACAATGTGGACAGCCTCCTTATAATCGACAACGAAAAACTCTTCGATGTATATGGAGACCTTCTGGCAAAGGACGCCTTTCCTAAGGCGGACGAAGTGCTTGCAACGGCAGTCAGGGGCATCACGGAGATCATCAAGAAACGCGGATACATCAACGTAGACTTCAAGGATGTATGGACGATGATGAAGAACGATGATGGCTCAAGCAGCAAATATGCCCTGATGGGATGCGGCACCGGAACCGGAGCGAACAGAATTGAAGACGCTGTGAAGAGCGCTCTCGAATCCCCTCTCCTCAACGACTTCGACCTGAGTACGGCAGAAAAGGTACTCATCAACATCACCACAGGTGACAATCCTGAAGGTCTGACCATGAGCCAGTACGGCGAAGTGACGAAGATGATAGAGAAGCACACAGGCAAGGCGGACAATTTCAAGAGCGGACTCGTATTCGACGAGAATCCGGAATTCGGAGACAGACTGAACGTTACCGTCATCGTGACAGGAATCAACATGACCATGGTTCTTCCTCAGACAGAACTCGGCAACATAATAATGATCGACAGCAATTTCCGCTACGAGAGAAGCAGGACAGCCTCGAAGGAAGGCATCGACCTGCCTCAGGTCAAGGTACATAAGATAGGATACAACAGCGCTCCTGTCAGGAAGACTCTCTTCGACGAAGGAAGCCCTGCACCTGCTCTGATTGTCTCTGACGACCAGAACATGAGTGAACTGGAGAATATTTCCGCCCTCAGACGCAAGGCAAAGCCCGGCCAGAATAGGGACGAATAATATTTTTTCGTATTTTTGCGGATTGACTAAAAGTATTTTGCAATGACAAGGAAAACTCGTGTAAGATTTGCACCTTCACCGACAGGCCCGCTTCATATGGGAGGAGTAAGGACTGCTCTTTACAACTATCTCTTCGCAAAGCAGCGTGGAGGAGACTTCATCATCAGAATTGAGGACACCGACTCCCAGAGATTCGTTCCAGGAGCGGAAAAATATATCATCGAAGCACTGAACTGGTGCGGCATCGTCCCTGACGAAGGCGTCGACACAGACGGCAATGTGGTCGAGACTGCATCCGAGCGTCATCCGCATGCCCCATACAGGCAGAGTCAGAGAAAGCCTATCTACCGCCGATATGCAGAGCAACTTGTGGCGGACGGCTACGCATACTATGCCTTCGACACCGCTGAGGAACTCGGCGCAAAAAGGGCCGAAATGGAAGCGGCAGGCCAGACATTCATCTACGGACAGACCACAAGAATGGGTCTGCGCAACTCTCTTTCGATGCCAGAGGCTGAATGGAAGGTCCTTCTCGAATCACGCACAGACTGGACCATCCGTTTCAAGATGCCTGAGAACAGGGTTGTGAAGATGGATGACCTCATCCGTGGTCATGTAGAGGTGAACACCTCGACACTGGACGACAAGGTACTCTGGAAAAGAGCGGACGAACTTCCGACCTACCACCTTGCAAACATCGTGGACGACCATCTTATGGAGATCACTGAAGTGATCCGTGGCGAGGAATGGCTTCCGTCACTCCCTCTCCACTACCTTCTTTACGAGGCATTCGGATGGACAGATACCCAGCCAAGGTTCGCCCACCTTTCGCTTCTACTGAAACCGGACGGAAAAGGCAAACTCAGCAAACGTGACGGTGACCGTCTCGGCTTCCCTGTCTTCCCGCTCCAGTGGGTCAACGCAGAGGGAGAGGTGTCAAGAGGATACCGCGAGGACGGCTATTTCCCTGAGGCATTCGTAAACCTCCTTGCCATGCTCGGATGGAACCCTGGAACAGAGCAGGAGCTCTTTACCCTTGAGGAACTCGTAGGAGCATTCTCTCTTGAAAGAGTCGTCAAGTCTGGAGCAAAGTTCAATGCAGAGAAGGCAAAGTGGTACAACAAGGAATATCTCAGAAAAAAGAGCGTGGAAGAACTCACTGACCTGTATATGCCGGTTCTCGAGGAGCACGGCATCACCGGAGCTTCACGTGAGTATGTGACGAAAGTCGTGGCGCTGATCCAGGAAAGAGCCACCTTCGTGGCAGACTTCTGGGATATAGCATCATATCTCTTCGTCGCTCCTGAAACATATGTCGAGAAGGACGCTGCCAAGTTCTGGAAAGAAGAGAACTACACTCTCGCCCTTCAGGTTGCAGACTTCATCCTCAATTTCCAGGGAGAATTCACAAAGGAGTCTCTCGAAGGACCTCTTGAGGAATATATCCGTGGTAACGAATGGCCTATGGGCAAGGTGATGAACTGTCTCCGTCTCGCACTCGTGGGAGCATCGAGCGGACTCGGCATCGCAGACATCGTCACTCTCATCGGAAAAGAGGAATTTGCAAAGAGAATCGATCACATAAAGGCCACACTTGGCTGCTGACACAGCATCATATGAAAATAGGAATATGTAATGACCACGCCGGCGTGGACTACAAGAACGGAATCGTGGAATATCTCACAGGCAAGGGCTACGAGGTAGTCAACTTCGGAACAGACACCACCGAGAGCATGGACTATCCTGATGTTGCGCATCCTCTGGCATCTGCTGTGGAAAACGGAGAGGTGGATCTCGGCATCGCATTCTGCGGCACCGGCAACGGTATGGCAATGTCTCTGAACAAGCACAAAGGCATCCGCGCAGGACTCTGCTGGTCTGTGGAAATCGGGGAACTGATCAAGCAGCACAACAATGCCAATGTACTCGTCATGCCGGCCCGCTTCATTCCTTTCGAGACGGCGGTCGAGATCACTGAGGCATGGCTCACAGAGGATTTTGAAGGCGGACGCCATCAGAAGCGCATAGACAAGATACCTTGTAAATAATTCATTTTGGAAGCATATATACTGACTCCGGACTCAGAGGTTCTTTCGAGGAACATAGAGGACTATCCGGACGGGATAATCATCCCGATTGACAAACCATACAGATGGACATCGGCGGACGTGATCAGAAAGGTCAAGTTCGCCGCTATCCGTCATTTCGGAAAGAAGAATCTGAAGGTTGGACATGCAGGCACTCTGGATCCGTTGGCTACAGGAGTGCTCCTCGTGTGCATAGGCAAGGCGACGAAACTTGCCGAAACTCTTCAGTCTCACGACAAGGAGTATGTGGCAGGCATCACTTTCGGCGCCACCACTCCGTCATACGACCTTGAGAAGGAGATCGACAGGTTCTTCCCTTATGAGCACATATCAGAGGAATCTGTCCGCGAGGCTCTTCCGTCATTCATCGGAGAGCAGGACCAGATCGCTCCCCTCTTTTCTGCCAAGTCCGTGGACGGCGTCCGTGCCTACGAACTCGCCCGAAAATTATACAGAACAATTGGACAGAATGATTCCGATGACCCCCATAGTTCTGAGATAGACGAGACGGCGAAGGAACTGATAAGGGTGTCACGGATCACGATCTCTGAACTGGAACTGCTTGAGTTCAACATTGGGGATCGTAGTGGCAGAGGGTTGGAAAACAACCCCTCCCACTTCGTGGGTCCCTCCCCCTGCGGCCAGGGGGGTAGCACGGTTTTCCAACCCTCTGCCACTACGATCCATCAAAGCGAAACCAATAATTCAGCATCGGGAAGGATAAATGTGACAGACAATTCATCCCTCGGACTGCCAAGAGCATCCGTCCGCATGGCCTGCAGCAAAGGCACCTATGTCCGAGCCTTTGCCCGCGACCTGGGAGAAGCCCTCGGCACAGGAGCCCACCTCGACAGCCTCCAGAGAAGCAGAAGCGGTATCTTCCGCGTAGAAAACGCCCTCACCGTCGACCAGACCCTAGCCCTGCTACAGAAATAATGGCTGCCCCTGTCATATTCATATAAGAATATCTGGAAGGTAGCATACCCTATCCTGATAAGTCTTGTCATGGAACAGATGCGCAGCAGAAGATGGAAGAACCATCAGATCTAGACCATGCGGTACTTCTTTATCTCCCGAGTAATAATATAGTCCAGAGGATATCTCGCCTTGGAGACTGCGGCTTTGCGCGCGATCTCTTCCGCCAGGGCATCGCCCTCCTGCATCAGAACAAGTACATGGCCGGTAAGCACATGCTCCAGCAGAAGATGGAAAGCATGGCTGTGGTCATGATGGCGGAGATGACACAGTTCGTGCAGAAGCACATAATCCTGAAGCACCTTGGGCAACATGACGATCTTAAGGTTCAGATTGATGTTCCCCTTTGACGAACAACTGCCCCAATTGGTCGCATTGTTCTTGATAGTCACCTTGTTATATTGAAAATCATAACGCCGGGCCAGTTCCTGCAGCCGCGGAGGAAGGAGAGCCTTCGCCTCACGCCGCATGGCCTCTGTTTCCTCAGGAGAAGGAATCCGCACATCCTTATAGCGTTCGCGCTGCCTGGCCATCGTCTCCAGCACCCATTCCCTGCGAAGGGTGAAGAACGCCATCGCCGCCGAATAGGGAACGATATACGGCACAGACACGCTCACCCCTTTTACTGGATGGACGCGTATGCTTATGCTGCGGCTCCGGATGCTCTTGCGGAAGACCACATTACCGATTTCAGGATCGGCATATACCTGTCCTTCAGTCCTGGCCATGGCCTAATATCCGATTTTTTCAAAGAAGTCAAGAATAAGAGGGGCAAGTTTCGGACTGTTGCAGATATATGACCCGTGATCCTCACCGGGTATGATCTTCGTTTCAGCATCAGGAATGCTCTCCCCTATCAGAACCGTATGCTCCTGACGTATCAGGTCATGCTCTCCCGACATGATCAGCGCCGGGCATCCGATGGTCTTCATGTCCTCCACGGTCATCGACGGTTCTGTCTGGAGCATCTTCACAAGCGGATTATCTGACGGCTGCGCAAGAAAGTCCTCCACAAAGGACGGAATCAATGCGTCCTCGACGAATATGTTGGCCCCACCCGTAACTATGGCGCCCAATGTGCCCGGATACATGACTTCCATCTGAAGAGCGATGATGCCGCCGTCGCTGAAACCGAAAACAGCAGGTTTCTCCAGTCCCTTGAGGCTGATGAACTCATAAACGTCAGTCGCCATGTCCTTATAGTGGTATTCTTCGAGCGGAGGATTTGCTCCCTGGCCGCGCGAGTCAAGCGCATAGACCATATAACCGGCCTGAGCAAGTTCTCTATGGGTGGTTTCCAGGTCGTTGTGGCTGCCGCCGTTTCCATGAAGGAGGATTACAGGCTTGCCCGCACCTTCTGCTGCATATAAAAGACTGACGCCATTGACTTCGACGGTGTCAGTATAACTCTCATATCTGGTTTCATGGCACGCAGCCGCCATGAAGACGAAGACTGCAGCAAGTATTCTCATTGGTTTCATTTCTTTTCTGATTTTATCAATCAAAGATAGTCATGAAACAAAATAAAAACAAATAATTACACTATGGTTTGTTTTCTTGTATTTTATGCGTATATTTGCGCCCGCTTTTGGTTTACTTGCCAGTGACCCGTAAAGTTTTGATTTATTAACCCTTAATCTTTTTTAGTTATGGCAGAATATCTTATGCCTGAAAAGAAACAGGAACTTTTCGCGAAGTACGGAAAGTCTAATACTGACACAGGTTCTCCAGAGAGCCAGGTGGCTTTATTCTCCTACCGTATCGCTCACCTTACCGAGCATCTTAAGAACAACAAGAAGGACTACGCAACCCGTCGTTCACTTCTTAAGCTTGTAGGTAAGCGTCGTCGTGTACTTGATTACCTCAAGTCTGTAGACATCGAGAGATACAGATCTATCGTAAAGGAGCTTGGTCTCCGTCGATAATCTACATCATAGTAGGAACCGACGAAGGGGGACGTGGCCGCAATGGCCCAGCCCCCTTTTTTCACGCAAAGAAGTCTGATGGCGCAGACAACAACCTGCGGCGCCTGAAGAGTGACGAATATTAATCCACTCCCATAGGGGGAGGCAGGTTGGACAAGAAGTAATGAATATCGTAAAAAAGACAATCGAATTATCCGACGGAAGGGTAATTGAAATCGAGACCGGCAAGCTTGCAAAGCAGGCAGACGGTTCAGTAGTAGTCAAGATGGGCGGCACAATGCTCCTTGCTACAGTAACATGCGCTAAAGACGCAAAGGAGGATGTGGACTTCATGCCTCTTCAGGTGGACTACAAGGAAAAATATGCTTCGGCAGGACGCTTCCCTGGCGGATTCATGAAGCGTGAGGGTAAGGCTTCAGACTATGAGATTCTTATCGCACGTCTTGTGGACAGGGCGCTCAGGCCTCTTTTCCCAGAGGATTTCCATGCAGAGGTCTTCGTAAATGTAAACCTTATTTCTGCCGAGAAAGACATCCAGCCGGATGCACTCGCAGGTCTCGCAGCCTCATCAGCACTCGCAGTCAGCGACATTCCTTTCGAGGGACCTATCTCAGAGGTTCGCGTTGCACGTATCGGCGGCGAACTCAAGATTAACCCTAACTTCAGCGAGATGGCTGAGGCTGACATCGACCTTATCGTTGCCGCTACATACGACAACATCATGATGGTGGAAGGCGAGATGAACGAGGTGAGCGAGCACGACATGCTCGAGGCCATCAAGTTCGCTCACGAGGAGATCAAGAAGCACTGCAAGGTGCAGATGGAACTCATGGAGGCTGTAGGAAAGACTCAGAAGAGGACTTACTGCCACGAGGAGAACGACGAGGATCTCCGCAAGGCTATCCAGGAGTTCTGCTATGACAGATGCTACGCCATCGCCAAGTCAGGCTCAGCCAAGCACGAGAGGTCTGACGCGTTCGAGGCACTCAAGGAGGAGTTCTACGCAACTCTCCCGGAGGAGGAGCAGGAAGAGAAGAGAATGATGATCGAGAGATACTACCATGCAGTGGAGAAGGCTGCGATGAGAAACATGATCCTCGACGAGGGTGTGCGTCTTGACGGCCGTGACACCACTACAGTGCGTCCTATCTGGTGCGAAACAGACTATCTCCCATGCGCGCACGGTTCAGCGATCTTCACTCGTGGTGAGACTCAGTCGCTCTCTACCGTCACTCTCGGTACAAAACTCGATATGAAGGAGCGCGACGAGGTCCTTATCCAGGATACCGATCAGTTCGTGCTTCATTATAACTTCCCTCCGTTCTCTACAGGTGAGGCTCGCCCACAGCGTGGTGTAGGCCGTCGTGAGATCGGACACGGAAACCTTGCATACAGGGCCCTCAAGCCTATGATTCCTATGGCTCCGGAGAATCCATACGCAGTGCGCGTGGTTTCAGATATCCTCGAGTCCAACGGTTCATCTTCAATGGCTACAGTCTGCGCAGGCTGCCTCGCTCTCATGGATGCTGGTGTGAAGATAAAGAAGCCTGTTGCAGGTGTTGCGATGGGTCTCATCACAGACAAGGACAACCCTAACGAGCGTTACGCCATCCTTACCGATATCCTCGGTGACGAGGACCACCTCGGAGACATGGACTTCAAGGTGACAGGTACCAAGGACGGTATCACTGCCACTCAGATGGACATCAAGGTGGACGGTCTTTCATATGACGTTCTCGAGAAGGCTCTCGAGCAGGCACGTCAGGGTCGTCTCCATATCATGGGTGAGATGATGAAGACCATCAGCGAGCCTCGTGCAGAGTACAAGGAGTTTGTTCCTCGTATGGTTCAGATCCGTGTTGCAGGTGAGTTCATCGGTGCGATCATCGGAAAGGGTGGAGAGACTATCCAGAAGATCCAGCGCGAGACAGGTACTACAATCACTATCACTGAGGAGCAGGTTAACGGCGCATCAGAGGGTGTTGTGGATATCTTCGGTCTTGACAAGGAGTCTATGGACAAGGCTCTGAACTGGATCAACGGCATCACTGCAGTTCCTGAAGCAGGTACAGTATACCACGGAAAGGTGGTTTCAATCCTCGAATTCGGTGCATTCGTAGAGATTCTCCCTGGTAAGGAAGGCCTCCTCCATGTATCTGAGATTGACTGGAAGAAGACCGAGAAGGTTGAGGATGTCCTCAATATCGGCGATGAGGTGGATGTGAAGCTCCTCGAGATCGACGAGAAGACAGGAAAGATGAGACTTTCACGCAAGGCTCTCATCGAGAAGCCTGAGGGTTATGTAGAGCCTGAGCGTCGTCCGCGTGGCGGAGACCGTGGTCCGCGCCGTGACAACGACCGTCGTGACAACCGTGGCCCTCGTCGTGATGACAACCGCGGCCCACGCCGCGACGACAGAGGCCCGAGAGGCCCACGTCGTGAGCGTCCTGTCGAGAACAACGACCAGAACAACGAGCCGGAGATGTTCTGATAGAACCTTATAAATAAACAAAGCAGCCTGCTGAATTTAAATTCAGCAGGCTGCTTTGTTTATTTGCTTAAAATCTTTAACTTTATAGGTTGTTTCGAATACTGTTAAAAACAAGATAAAACCCATATGGAAAGAATCATCGAGTGCGTGCCTAACTTCAGCGAGGGCCGCAACATGGAA
>CAZYCJ010000023.1:14931-28830 GCA_964645495.1 uncultured Muribaculaceae bacterium | reverse complement strand
TCTTCGTCGGCGGTGGTGCAGGTATGGCTCCTATGAGAAGCCACATCATGCATCTGTTCAAGACAGAGAAGACAGACCGCAAGGTGAACTTCTTCTATGGCGCCCGTGCGCTTAAGGAGGCATTCTACCTCGATGACTACCATGCAATCGAGAAGGAATTCCCTAACTTCAAGTTCCATCTTGCACTCGACAGACCTGATCCGGAGGCAGATGCTGCAGGTGTACCATACGTGGCAGGTTTCGTACACAACGTGATGTTCGAGACATATCTCAAGCAGCATGAGAACCCGGAGGATGCACTCTACCTCATGTGCGGCCCTCCTATGATGGTCGGAGCGGTAGTGAACCTCCTCGACTCACTCGGAGTTCCGCCGGAGAACATCCTTTACGACAACTTCGGTGCGTAATGATCAATTAAAAGACGTGGACCAATGGTTCACGTCTTTTTGCATTATGAAGAAAAAGAACATATCTTTGCATAGAATTCATCAGACCAGTCATGACCATTCAAGAAATCAGCATAAGACTCAGGTTCCTGCGCAAGATGCGTAAGGTACTCAATCTGAAAGACCCGAAAACATTCAATGAAAAATTACAGTGGATGAAAATCCACGACAAGAATCCACTCTATCCATCCATAGTCGACAAACAGGAAGTGAAATCATATATCGAAGAAAAAATCGGAAAGGGACATATCATTCCTACACTGAAGATATATGAGACACCGGACGAAATAGAATGGAATGAACTTCCTGACAGATTCGTACTGAAATGCACCCACGACAGTGGAGGAGTAGTAGTATGTCATGACAAGACTGACTTCGACAAGGATCTTGCCATGAAGCGTCTCCGGAGACATTACAGAAGAAACTATTATACCCACAGCAAGGAATGGCCATATAAGATGATCAAGCCAAGAGTAATTGCAGAGCAATATATGGAAGACATGGCAGGCGGTGGAGAACTCAAGGACTACAAGTTCTTCTGTTTTGATGGAGAACCCAAGATGCTTTTTGTAGCATCTGACAGACAAAAGAAGAAAGAGACAAAGTTTGATTTCTTTGATATGGATTTCAAGCATCTGGACATTACCAACGGCCACCCCAATGCTACAGGTCCTATAGAGAAGCCGGCATCCTTCGATCAGATGAAAGAGATTGCGGCAAAACTCTCCGCAGGCTTTCCACATGTACGTGTAGATCTGTACGAGGTATCCGGCAAGATATATTTCGGTGAACTCACCCTGTATCATTATAGTGGAATGGTTCCTTTCAAACCAGCCATATGGGATGAGAAAATGGGAAGTTGGATAAACCTTCCGAAACAAGATGAGTAGACTGTCAAAAATAAGATTGTTCATCAATGGGCGTAAGGGGCTTCTGGCCAGAATAGAAGCTGCCTGCAGGGGGATTGATGGCATCATCTGGTTCCATACTGCCTCATATGGAGAATTTGAAGAGGCACGTCCTGTAATCGAAGCAACCCGAAACCGATTTCCTGATGCGAAGATTCTGCTGACATTCTTTTCTCCATCAGGATACGAACATCTGAAAAACTGGCCTGTAGTCGACTGGGTGTTCTACCTGCCGGTAGACACACCACGAAATGCCAGACGCTTTCTAGATGCTGTCAGACCTGTCAAGGCGATCTTCACTCTAGGAGAATATTGGGAATTCTTCCTACGTGGCCTCAGAAAAAGAAATATCGACACATATATAATGTCTGTCAGAATCAGGCCAGACTCCCCTTACTTGAAATGGTACGGATGGAGGTATCGCAAGATATACAGAACAACATACAAGATAGTCATCACACAGAACGAGACAGCAGCGGAACTTGCAAAGAAGATGGGAGCTCCGTGCGTGGTCAATACCGGTGATGCACGTATAGACAGAGTTATGTCCATCGCACAAGAAGACTGGCGCGACTGCATTGTAGACGATTGGGCATCAAGCAAGAAAGTGTTCGTGGCCGGAAGTACTTGTCAAGGAGGCGATGATATGCTGATCACCTCTCTTGCAAATGCAAACTCCGGGGACAAATTCATGATAATCCCTCACGACCCCGACCTACAACAGATTCAGGACATAGAAAAAAATCTGTCAGGCAGCCATATAAGATACTCCGAAGCAGAGGCTCACGCCTCGTCACTCAAAGATGCCCAAGTTCTGATAATAGACAAGGTAGGGATGCTGGCACGCCTTTACAGATATGGGTTTGCTGCATATGTGGGTGCAGGATTCACTACAGACTGTCCGCATAGTGTCATTGAACCCGCAGCATATGGGCTTCCTGTTGCCGTAGGACCACGCTTCTATCAGAATCCGCATTTTGTAGAACTGCACAGGCTCGGATCCGGATTCTCCTTTGAAAAAAAAGAAGATATATGTACATGGTATACCAGACTGAAAACAGACTTTCCTTATCTGGAGCAGTTACAAAAAATTTCCGCCGGCTATTGCCGACGGAACATTGGTGCCACCGATATGATCGTGAAAATGATTTTTGATGGTCAGTTGCCTATAAGATAATCGATGAATTCACGGACACAGCCTTCCCCTCCCCCTTTCACAGTAACATGGATTCCTGGAATAGACTTTATCGTAAAGTCTGCAGTAGACGGGCAGGCAGCATAGCCGACACATTCAAGCAGTTGACGACAGTTTATGTCATCTCCAATATAAGCGACATTCTGCAATGAAATGCCTAATTCTGCACATAATGCCTCGGCGGCCTCAAGTTTGCCACCGAACTTCTTTCCCTGGACAAGATGCCGGATCTTGAGTTTCTCAGCACGTCTCTCCACTATTTCTGTCACTTCAGAAGTAATGATACCGACTTCTACACCGTTCTCCCTCAGAATCCGGAAACCCATGCCATCAATGGTATTGAACTTCTTCATGACCTCACCTTCCGCAGTATAATACATACCGCCATCTGTCAAGGTACCGTCAACATCAGAGAGGAACAGACGAAGATCAGCCTTCGCCGTACCAAGGACATGCCTTCGCATAAGCATCTCCATGACCAGCCAGTCGTCAGGCTCATCTATTTCAAAAGATGTAAACTCCGGCATCTCATATATGCCGATTCTTCCTGACAGACGATTCCCTGATTTCAGAATCCCTTTTACAGTATTGATATAGAAGGCTCCGTTTTCCATCAGATTACCTGGAAAATCCTGACGTCTTGGACGGATTCTGTAGTCATAGTTTGCTGAAGTTCCGTCACTGTTCCAGAAAAAACGATAACTGCGCACGCAACTGAGGACTGAGTCATAAATTCCAGACAGGAACAGGCTCATACCTCCGGCAATATCTTCAGTTCTTGTCATAGGAGACGTGGCCTGAACAAGCATGAAGACATCTTCAGGCTCAGCATCACTGCCGTTGATATACTCGAGCATGACACTCTCCGTGCTGGAAGCATCTGCTGCATTCTCTGCGGAACGGCGATATAATTCGACCTTGCCATATGAACCCGACAACACTACGGATTCTATTTCGGGAGAATCTGTTGCAACTACTATCTTGTCAATCTGGCGGCATCCTTCCAAGGCCTCTATTGTCCAGTATACAAGAGGCTTGCCGCAGAAGGGTTTTATGTTCTTAAGAGGGATTGACTTGCTGCCCCCTCTGACAGGGATGAATGCGATCACCATTTCACCTGATTCTTCTTGAGTTTGTCCCTCTGAACTTTCTCTATATCGAGAATTTCTTCATGTTTATATGTAAGTGCCTTATACACAGCCTTGCAGTCACGTACAAGTTTACGTACTCCGTCAGGCTCAAGGGATGCCGCATGATCTGTTCCCTTCCATGTACGGTCAAGGGTGAAATGCCTTTCAATCCATTCCGCACCAAGAGCGACAGCAGCGCTATCTACGGCAATGCCGAGATGATGGCCGGAGAAACCTATACCACCGACCCTGTCGGCATACATTTCGCGCAACCAAGAAAGTTCGAGCAGGCAGACATCATCAAAAGGCACCGGATACCCTGAAGTACAGTTATAGAGGACGAGATCCCTGTTCCTTCCCCGCTCCTCAAAAAAACTGACTATCTGTTCGATTTCAGTCCTTGTAGTCATACCTAAAGACAGATGGATTTCCCCTTTGAACTCATCGCACAGATATCCAAGCATAGCCTTGTTAAGATTGCATGCAGACGGTACCTTGATAAGTTTCGGATGCAGACTACATATTTCCTTTGCAGAAGTGACATCCCAAACGGAAGTCGAGTATTCTATACCGCATTCGCTACAGTACTCCTGCAGTTCTCTATGCTGCTCCAAAGTAAATTCCAGAAATTCCCTATGCTCGCCATAAGTCGCGCCATAAGAATTAACCGGATTAGGATGCGGAGCATCAAACTCATCTTTAGAAAGAAGTTCTCTGTTGCACCTCTTCTGAAATTTCACCACATCAGCCTTGCAGTATGTAGCGGCAATCTGAATAAGTTCTTTGGCAATCAGCATGTCACCTTTGTGATTGCAGCCTATTTCAGCAATTATTTTTGGACACTTCATCATTTTGTCAATTCATTAATGAGTTCAACATATTCTCCTGTAAATCTCTCTATAGACAATTTCTCCTCTGCTATAGAGCGGCTCGTACGTCCATATTCTCGAAGTTTTTCAGTTCCTGCATCCAAAGCCTCTGCAAGCGTATCAATTATACTCTGTGGATTTTCCGGGTTGAACAGCCACCCATTTCTGCCTGGCTGCACATATATTCCGCTGTCACTGACATCGCTGCATGCCACCGGAAGTCCGCTTGCTATGGCCTCACAGATGGAATTTGATGTACCTTCATAGAAACTTGGAAGACAGAACAGATCTGCACTATGATATAATTCAGCGACATTCTTGACTGCGTCATGGATATGGAAAACATCTTGAAGACCGTTTTTCTCAATAAGTTCCATGCATTTGTAATAGTATTTGTTCTTTCTGGCACATCCATACCAATCTATGGTAAACCTATACCCCCTGTCTACCAATGCACGCGCTGCAGCGATATAACCATGTACATTCTTACGTTTTGTCACTCTTGCAGTCGTCACTATATGTATGACTTCATTCTCAGGCGCAGTCTGTGCCGGCTGGAACTTGACAAGATCAACGAAATTCACGATGGCCTGACATTTAGGTACCTTTGATGGGAACTTCTTGATAATAAAATCATTCTGTGCCTGCGAGTTGCTGACGATTCTGTCTGCCATGCCATATACAACGAACCTGAAATATTCGGTCGGATAGAAACAGTGATTATAATTTCTCTCAGAAACGACAAGTTTGAAGTCTTTATACATCATTCGAGCTATACAGGCCTTAATATTCGCACCGATAGAAAAAGATATCACGACATCAATCTTGCTGTCCTTGAAATAATCAGCCATCCTGCGGCACAGATTCAAAGTGCCTCTGTTCTTTGGAATATAGACAACAGGAACACCATTTTCCTGAAGGAAATCTTCGTTGAAATTCTGGTGATGATACTTCATGACCTCAACATCATGTCCTGCATTCTTCAAAAACACTGCCAGACTGGTCATCTGACGTTCAACCCCTCCAACATCAAGGGCTCTTAACAAACAGACTATCTTCATATCCGCTTCAGTTAATTGAGACAAAGAAAGTGATTTTAACAAAATTAATATATGAGGCACAAATTAACAAATTTATCAGCCGATAATTTGTGTATTGGTCTAAAAACCGTAATTTTGTGGCATGATACAACTGGCTCTACTTACATTCCTTCTCAAAGCAGTGGCGATCTGGCCATACCGGGTACTCTACTTCTTCAGCGACCTCATATTCCCTATCCTATATTATATCGCAAGATACAGGCGCAAGGTTGTCCGCAAAAACCTTGTGAACTCTTTTCCGGAAAAATCCGAGAAGGAAATAATCAAGATAGAGAAACAATTCTACAGGCATTTCTGCGACTATGTCATGGAAACCGTAAAACTCATGCATATCTCAGATGATGAGATGCGCAAGCGCATGCGGTTTACAAACATAGAGATCATCGAGGAAATGCGCAAGGACGGACGGCCGTTCTTCGTATATCTCGGTCATCAGGGCAACTGGGAGTATGTCACATCCATCTCATTATGGGTGGATCCGAGTCTGTCCGGATGTCAGATCTACCATCCCCTCAGCAGCAAGGTGATGGACAAACTGATGTATCGTCTGCGCAACAGGTTCAATACTGTCGGCATACCTCAGAAAAACACCCTCCGTACCATCCTTACGATGATGAAGGAGGGTAAGCAGCCGTTGCTCGGACTCATTGCAGACCAGCGTCCTCAGCGCTACCCCGAGCCGGAATGGACCACTTTCCTGAATCAGGACACCCCCATCATCACCGGTGGCGAGACATTAGGACGAAGGCTGGATGCACATTTCATATACGGAAGCATCAAGTGCATCAGACGCGGGTACTATGAAATCACCTTGCAGCCTATCGTTCCTGTGGAAGGTGAGGAGTACTCATATAGCAAGCAGTACTTGCGCATGCTGGAAAAAGACATCAAAGACCAGCCGCATATGTGGCTATGGTCACACAAAAGATGGAGTTTCAAAAGATCCGACTATATCAAGAAGAAGGATTAATATGGATTTTTTCTCATTCTGAGGATAAAAAATCCATAAAGATTTATTTTAACTTGACAAAAATAAATCTTTCACAGGCCAAAATAAATCTTTGTTTATAAGAAAAAGAAAAATCTCGAGAATCTTTTTTATTATCTGATGATGAATCCGGATTAGCGTGATAGATTTGCGGAAAAAGATGAGGAAGACAATTCTGACCGCAATATGCGCGCTTGCAGCCATATGCCCGGGACATGCACAGGAAAGTGTGGATGAAGGAACAGGAATGATCTTTTCCGACCTTGGTCCACTACTAAAAGAACGTACATTCGTAATAGGTGCAAGTCATAAGGCAGGCAGACACTGGTCTGCAGGAGGATATGCAGGGATACAGATCGGAAGCAGAAAGATCGACGAGGAAGAGATGTCCCATGACAATGAATTCTCAGAAAAGGGACAGACAGAGAACACTTCTTCCAATAATCTGATGACAGCAGGGCTTTTCGTCCGGTTCTGGCCGGATGAAACATATGCAGGTCCTTTCATCTCGCTTGGTGCCGTAATCCGTGGAGAACGGAAAACGGACTGTACCGCAGGCATAGGATACTGCATGAAGATATGGCGGCGCCTTCACACATCGATATCCGTGGAAACGGACCTGATCACCTCGTACAGGGAACAGACATTCAAAGGAAACGGCATAGGAATAAGCATATGCTTCATATTCTGACATATATGGGACACATCAATAAAAACGGAAGCCGGAAGAAGTTGTCATGTTTTAAATCTCACAAATTCTTTCATATACTATCACGGCCTGTTCTAGGCAACTTGATCTCTTTATCTCTTCTTCCGGCTCTGTTTTCAAACTGTTCAGACAGGCCTGAAATGACGATGGTGCGAAGCCTCAGGATGGCCTATGATCCGTACTGCATCGAAACACTTGACATATTCACATTCAATGACGACACGCTCAGACGGCTCGACTCATACCAGAGGATAGAGAATGACAACTCGGAAACCCTTGAGATAAGGTCGCAGAACGGCAGCAAGCACATTGTGATCTGCGCCAACAGCCACACAGAGAAAGACGCCTGGACCGGAATTAACTCATTGGATGCCCTGAGATCACGATATACAGACCTGCGTATGGAAAGAAGAGAGGCTCTTTTCATGTCAGGAGAAGTACATGCAGAAGCAGGCACAGAGGAGATCAATGACATCAGATTAAGGCCATTGGTCAGTGAAGTGGTCCTCAGAAGCATCCGGAACGACTTTTCAGGAAAGGAATATGAAGGAGAGGATATAAGAGATGCAAAAGTTTATCTGACCAATGTCAATGCCAGATGCGTCATCCTGTCCGACGGGGAAACCAGGCCCACACATATCATAAATGCGGGAGGCCTTGACGACGAAGAGACATCCGGCATGGCAGACCCTGAGATGCTGGTCAGAGACATAGAGGTTCCCATCGGTCCACAAACGATCAATACAGACATCAGTCTGCTATGCTATCCGTCGTCCGGTCCGGAAGAGGGTCCCGGCACCCCTTTCACCAGACTTGTCATAGAAGGCAGCATCGAAGGCGACACCTACTGGTGGCCCATACCTGTGAACCGTGGAGAAGGGTGTCCGGAGCCAGGAATACACCGCAACAGAAGTTACATCTATGATGTCGTCATCACAGGCAAAGGGTCATCGTCACCCGATGAAGACATCATGCTTGAAAAAATGAATTACGAACTGGAAACAAGGGAATGGGAAGAAAAGGACGAATACAAGGTACGCTTCTGAGCATCCTGGCAGCAATCTTCGGATCTTGCTCTCAGGAAGAGCCATCCGAAGACACAGCCATTGCCACCGTTTCGATAGCATTGGACATCGCGACATTCGAAACAAGGTCCGGCATATCGGACGAAGACACGGTCCATGACCTGAACCTGCTGATCTTCGACGAGAAAGGCAGGACACATATGAATCTATGGAAGGAAGATTTCAGGAGTGGGTCCCGGGAAGTCACACTTGACCAAGGGCATACATTTTCCTTCTATGCTTTCGCAAACTTCGGAGAAGAGATCAGGGTTTCGTCTGTAGAAGACCTTGCAGGAATATACGTCGAGACAAAAGAACGAGGCATTCCGATGACAGCACAGTTGCAGAATATCAGGATTGAAGACGGAGTGAGCATTGGATTGGTAATGACAAGACTCTCGGCAAAGATAAGCCTGAGAATGGACAGAAGCCTTCTGGACGATGATGTGACGATGAAGGTCGTCAGGGCAAGCATAGGCAACAGCCCGAAATACATACCCCTCATCGGAGTCAACAGGGCTGAAACCCGATATGACTGCACGGAAAGAGGTCACACGCTTGAAACAGGAGATTGCGTGGGGCTGAACACCATCGGAAAAGGAGGACTGAGCGACGAGGTCCGGCTTTATGTACCGGAAAACATGCAGGGAGACTTCCCGTTCAGGATATCGGAAGACGAAGAAAAGGTCTTTGATGCCGGAGACCCTATGGCTGATATCTGCTCATACATCGAACTGGAGATGGAATACAGTTCAGACGCATTGATAAGTTACGACAGCAACCTCATCTACAGATTCTACCTCGGAGACGGCCTCGACAATCTGGATGTAGAACGGAACTGCCATTACCGTATCACCGTCACGCCCGAAGGAGACGGCCTCTCCGGAGGAGGATGGAGAGTCGACAAGAGCGGCATCGGTCCATCCGTTCCGTACTTCACGATGCACCCGGGAGAATATATCGTAGGACATGTCGGAGACACATTGCGGGTATGGTGTGACTATTATCCGGGAAGTGCACCTTTCGACCCCGGATATGAAGAACTGGACTTCGACAGAAGCCGCGGGATATATGACTACACCGTGGACATGCAGAAGAAGGAAGTAACCCTTATCCTCAAGAAGCCGGGCACAGGAATATTATATATGAGCGCAGGAGAGCCGGTCAGCATGAGCGGGATGGCCTTTCTGGAAGTCTACCCCTGACGCAGATACTTCGCAGTATAGGAAGCATCGCAGGAAAGGATCTTGTCAGGAGTACCGGCGAAGACAAGATGTCCTCCCTCGTCTCCCGCTTCCGGCCCAAGGTCGATGACCCAGTCGGCGGCACGGATGACATCAAGATTATGTTCGACGACCACTATGGTATGTCCCTTGGCCAGCAGGGCGTCAAAAGACTTGAGGAGTTTCTCCACATCATAGAAATGCAGACCTGTGGTCGGTTCGTCAAAGATGAAGAGTATGTGCTGGTGCTTCTGCTTTGAACCGGCATCATTCATAGACAGGAAGTACGCCAGTTTGATACGCTGGCTTTCACCGCCTGACAGGGTGCTGCTGCTCTGACCGAGTTTGATATATGAGAGTCCTACATCGATGAGAGGCTGTAGCCTTTCCGCAATCCTCTGAGCCACAAGATCGTCCTGCGAGCCGAAAAAGGCGATGGCTTCCTCTACGCTCATGTTCAGGATGTCGTCGATATTCTTCTCCTTGTACCTCACCTCAAGGATATCTGGCTTGAAACGCTTTCCCCCACAGGATTCACACACCATGGACACATCGGCCATGAACTGCATGCCGATCTTCACAAAGCCTTCTCCCTGACATTCAGGGCATCTGCCCCCGTCCATATTGAATGAGAAATGCGACGGAGTGTACCCGTTCATCTTAGCATACTGCTGATCTGAAAGCAGTTTGCGGATGTCGTCGTAGACCTTGAGATAAGTCACTGCATTGGAACGTGAACTCTTTCCTATAGGGTTCTGGTCGACATATTCGACCTGAGTGATACGGTCAAGGTGGCCGGAAAGACCTCTGAAGGTTCCCGGAGCCGAACCTGCATGGTTGAGATGGCGGTAAAGAGCAGGATAGAGTATGTCACCTACAAGCGAGGACTTTCCGCTTCCGCTCACTCCTGTCACCACAGTCAGCACTCCGAGCGGGAAACGGACATTGATATCCTTCAGGTTGTGCTCCATCGCACCTTCCACCATGATCGAATAATCGGAACTTCGTTTCGAACGGACATATCGCTTGCGCTCTCCTCCGAGGTACTGCAAGGTCAGCGACCTCTCCTTCTCCGCATCAGTTGCATGGCCGTCGATCTGTCCCTTGAAGACGATTTCTCCTCCGTTGATTCCGGCCTTCGGTCCGATGTCGATCAGAAGGTCTGCAGCACGCATTATCTCTTCATCATGTTCCACGACAACGACAGTGTTTCCGATATCGCGCAGTCGCTTCAGCACTTCTATAAGTCTGTCTGTATCACGGGGATGAAGACCGATGCTCGGCTCATCAAGAATATAGAGCGACCCCACAAGGGAACTTCCCAAGGCGGTCACAAGGTTGATTCTCTGGCTCTCTCCTCCCGAAAGAGTGTTCGACGCACGATTGAGAGTCAGGTATGAAAGTCCCACATCACTGATGTACCTCAAGCGTGAAACGATCTCTTCCACAGCCTTGGACACGATCTTGCGCTCCCAATCGGTGATGTCCATATTATTGAAGAAATCAAGCAACTGCTCCACGTTCATGCACATGAGTTCGTGGATATTCTTTCCTCCGACCTTCACATACAGAGCCTCCTTCCTGAGACGGCTTCCTCCGCAATCCTGACATACGGTCCTGCCGGAATAGCGGCTCAGCATATATTTATACTGTATCTTGTACCTGTTGGCTTCGACCCATCTGAAGAACTCGTTGAGACCTATGATGGATTCCTCCTCAGTCTCTGCGGCATGTCCCTTCCAGATAATATCCTTGACATCCTGAGATAGATTGCAATACGGTTCGAAGATGGGAATGCCGTATTTTGCTGAATTCCGGACGAGATGATCCTTGAACCAGCCCATCTTCTCCCCTCTCCAGCATGCGATGGCCCCGTCATAAATAGTCTTGCTCTTGTCCGGCACCACAAGATCCTCGCTGATGCCGATTATCTGGCCCAGACCTCCGCAGACAGGACAGGCCCCGAGAGGACTGTTGAAACTGAACAGATATTCGTCAGGACGTGAGAATTCCATACCGTCCGCCTCGAATCTGTTCACAAAAGTCCTGAGTTCCACCACAGACTCCGCGGCCTCCTTACGGACGAGCATCGTACCGTTTCCCTTTTCAAAGGCCGTCTGAACCGACGCATGGAGGCGTGTATGAAGATCGTCCTCGTCCTCATTTCCTGTTATCTTCAGACGGTCCACAAGAAGATAGAGTTCCGAAGGATAATCACCTGATCCGGATTTCTGCATCACCTCCTCAATACGCACGGCACGGTCAGTGAAGAAACGTGAATACCCCTCCTCCTTCAACTGCAGCATCAGTTCGACCTTGTCCGTACGCCCCGTCCATCCGATATCCGCAAGGATATATACGGCAGACTTATCCCCGCTGAAAATGTATTCCATCACGTCATTGGCCGTATGACACTTCACTTCCTCTCCTGTAACAGGAGAATATGTGCGGCCGATACGGGCGAAAATCATCCTGAGATAGTCGTATATCTCGGTGCTTGTAGCTATGGTAGAGCGAGGGTTGCGGGTGTTGACCTTCTGCTCGATGGCGATGGCAGGCGGAATACCCTCAATCAGTTCCACATCGGGCTTTGACATACGCCCGAGAAACTGTCTTGCGTACGACGACAGACTCTCCGCGAAACGTCGCTGGCCTTCCGCAAATAAAGTATCAAAGGCCAGGGAAGATTTCCCTGACCCTGATATTCCCGTGATGACCACGAACTTTCCGCGAGGAATCTCCACGGTCACATCCTTGAGGTTGTTGACCTTGGCCCTGCGTACTATTATGTTTCCTTCTTCCGCCATCTGTATGATGTCAATATACTATAGTCTTGCCTGAAGAGCCTTTGCCATCTCCTCGTAGCCAGGCTTGCCGAGAAGAGCGAACATGTTCTTCTTGTACGCCTCTACGCCAGGCTGGTCGAACGGATTCACCCCGAGCACATAGCCGCTGATACCGCATGCCTTCTCGAAGAAATAGAAGAGGGCTCCGAGGTTGTATTCGTTCACGCACTCGATGGAAAGGCCGATCTGAGGCACGCCTCCGTCGATATGAGCGAGTTTTGTGCCGAGTTCGGCCATCGCGTTGCAATGTTCGACATGCTTGCCTGAAAGGAAATTCAGACCGTCAAGATTCTGAGGGTCGTTCTCGATGAGCATCGATCTGTTGCTCTTCTCAACGCTCACAACAGTCTCCATGAGGGTACGCTCTCCGTCCTGGATATACTGGCCCATAGAGTGGAGGTCAGTGGTGAAGTTGACTGATGCAGGGAAGATACCGAGACCATTCTTGCCCTCCGACTCGCCGTAAAGCTGCTTCCACCACTCTCCGAGGAAAGTGAGCTTAGGATTGTATGCCACAAGGATCTCGATCTTCTTGCCCTGTGCATAAAGGGCGTTACGCATGGCAGCGTACTGCACTGCAGGGTTGCACTCGCACTTCTGCGCGCATGCCTCCTCCATCTCGAGGGCTCCCTGAAGCATCGCATTCATGTCGAAGCCGGCAAGAACGACAGGAAGGATACCTACCGGAGTAAGCACTGAGAAACGTCCGCCCACATTGTCCTCGATCACGAAGGTCTTGTACCCCTCCTGAGTCGCAAGACCCTTGAGCGCTCCGCGAGCCTTGTCTGTAACTGCAACGATACGCTCTGCTGCTTCAGCCTTTCCGTATGTATCTTCGAGATACTTCTTCACGAGGCGGAAGGCCACTGCAGGCTCTGTGGTGGTACCTGACTTCGAGATCACCACGCATGCAGCGTTTCTCTCCTGAACGAGGTCCATGAGTTCACACATATATTCTTCTGAAAGGTTCTGTCCTGCGAAAACGATCTCAGGAGCATTGCCCTTGTTCTTCAACTGCTTTGCAAACTGATGTGAAAGAGCCTCGAGAGCACACTTTGCTCCAAGATATGAGCCTCCGATACCGATGACCACCACGAGGTCCACGCCCTTTGCAGCCCATGCATCCCTGATAGCCTCGCAATCCGCCACAAGAGTGCTTTTCAATGTCTCGGAAGGAAGGTGTTTCCATCCGAGGAAATCGTTTCCTGCACCTGTCTCGTTCTCAAGTACTTCAAGAGCAGCGAGAGATTTTTCCACATAAGCCTTGTAATCTGCATCATTTACAAAGGAGTTGCAGCCTCCCAGATTTACTTTTACCATATTTCAATAATGATTAAAATTTCCGTTTAACAAACACCGTCCGTTCAGAACAGGCGCAACAAGGCAAAGATAGTGTTTTTTAAGTAAACATCTGCGAAAAT
>CAZYCJ010000023.1:4048-14831 GCA_964645495.1 uncultured Muribaculaceae bacterium | reverse complement strand
AATGGCTATATTTGTGAGTCAAAACACAGACCGAAGAACAATGAAGACACTCAGGTTCATCGACGACATAACGGAATTTCTCGAAAGCAAGGGCTTCACATGTTCGCTCCAGATGCGGGACGACCATGAGGTCATATGCACCATGACTGCGGACGGCAAGCGTGAAAAGACGGTCCTTCCCATCCCGATATCAGCCCCGACTCCCGAGGAAGCCATAGTCCGGTCAGAATCCGCATTCGAGGCCATCCGGTTCATCAGACGCATCGGGGATTACCCTCTCATCATCACGGAAGACAGATGGCACAGTCAGAGGGAGATGATGGAACAGAGACTTCTCGCCCACCTCGAACTCTTCGCCACTGCCTACGCGCGCAATTGCGAGATCCGCAGGATAGAAAAGCATGAGGCACAGGAATTCCTGAAGAAGAATCACTCATACGGATACGCCGCCTGCAGATATAGGTACGGCATGTTTCATAAACGCAACACCGGAAGCATAAGCCCAGAGAACGGCCTTGCCCCCGGCACCCTCGTCGCCGTCGCCACATTCTCGAATGCAAGAAAATGGACAAAGGGCGACAAAGAGATCAGGTCGTATGAATGGACCCGATACGCCTCCCTCCCCTTCCTCAGGATCAGCGGAGGCATGGGAAAGATGCTGAATGCCTTCATAGAAGAGGTCGCTCCTGACGATATCATGAGTTACGCTGACCTTGAATGGTCTGAAGGATCGGTCTACGAACGCCTCGGCTTCAGGAATGAAGACCGTAAGGCCCCTGTCATGTTCTCCATCAGTCACGAATGGAAACGCATGCCCGTCCGCTCTTCAGATGTCATTCCGAGCGAAGTCGAGGAATCTAAATTCTTCCGGAATTTCGGAAGCAGCAAGTTCCGCCTGAAACTTACCGATTACGAATAAAAATCACTATCTTCGCGGGCGATTTCAAAACGACTTATAAATATACACAGATATGGAAGCAATCGTAAAGACAGACTTCAACTTTCCAGGACAGACAAGCCACTATGTAGGCAAGGTCCGCGACGTTTACAGCATCAATGACGAATATCTCGTGATGGTCGTATCAGACCGTATTTCGGCATTTGACGTAGTCCTCCCTAAAGGCATCCCGTTCAAGGGACAGGTCCTCAACCAGATTGCGGCAAAATTTCTTGATGCCACAGCGGACATCCTCCCAAACTGGAAGGTTGCTGTTCCGGACCCGATGGTAACTGTCGGACATAAATGCGAACCGTTCAAGGTCGAGATGGTGATCAGAGGTTATCTCTCAGGCCACGCATGGAGAGAGTACAAGGCAGGCAAGCGCACGATCTGCGGAGTGGAGATGCCTGAAGGAATGGTTGAGAACCAGAAGTTCCCTCAGCCTATCATCACCCCTACAACAAAGGCTGCTGAAGGCCATGATGAGGACATTTCAAAGGAGGAGATCATCGCACAGGGCATAGTGAGCAAGGAAGACTACGAACAGCTTGAGGCCTACACCCGCGCTATCTTCCAAAGGGGAACAGAGATTGCAGCCAAGATGGGCCTTATCCTCGTAGACACCAAATACGAGTTCGGAAAGAAGGACGGAAAGATCTATCTCATGGACGAGATCCACACTCCTGACTCATCACGCTACTTCTATGCTGAAGGGTATGAGGAGCGTCTCGCCGCAGGTGAGAAGCAGAAGCAGCTCTCGAAGGAGTTCGTACGCGAATGGCTCATGGCCAACGGTTTCCAGGGTCAGGAAGGCCAGCAGGTACCTGAGATGACTGAGGACATCGTGAACGGCATCACAGACCGCTATGTGGAACTCTATGAGAACATCACTGGCGAGAAATTCGTAAAGGCTGAAGGCACAGACATCCTTTCCCGCATCGAAAAGAACGTGACCGACTGCCTCGCTGCACTATAAAGTTCACGTTATCCGGCCGAGAAGGACAGAGCAATTGAAAAAAGAAACCGATCAAAAGATCGGTTTCTTTAGTATTATTATTCGTAGACGAATTCCCAGTTGTCAACATACATCACTGAGCCTTGGCCTCCGGTAAAGTAGTCTCCATAGAGACTCGAACAGGCAACTGCCACTATGTATTTAGGCTTGCGGGATGTATCTCTATAATTAAGAACACACTCGAATTCCTTATACTTTCCTCCGGTATCCTCATCCGATTCTATAGTTCCATGCGCGATGATGTGAGGGTCATTCTCCTGATCGACAAATGTCTCATTTGCAGTAATGACACGGAATGGTTCATCCCAATCAGTCAGGAAAACCAGAATCTGACATTTATCTGTCTTTCCGAGCATATCCTTGTAATTGTCAGAAGCACTATCTATCACCTTAGGAGAGTATGAATAATATCCTCGCAGAGACTTCGGACGTGAAGTGAACGGAGTGCCCCAATCCAGTTTAGCTCCGACACCGCCACTGATTGTCGCCTCTATAAACTGGCCGGTAAATATATTGCCGGCAGCGAACATACCGAAAACCTTTACGCTTTCGAGACGTACCGCCGTACCACCCGGCTGGGCAGTGAATGAATATTCAGGACGGGTCGAATTGACAGCAGACATCATATTGACACCGCTGTTGGCACATCCCCATATCTGCTCTACACCTTCCGGCATAGGATACCATGTATATCCGCCAGGATCTCCCTGATGCCATTCGTCGAAGGTCATGTTCGGAAGTTGTTCAGGCGTCTCCGTAGTAAATGAAAACTCCTCGCTTACATCATCGCCATTGACAACTCGCGCCACATATGCAGTTGACTCCGTAAGTTGATCCACACTTGCAGTAATGTTGGTACCGCTGACTTTTGTCGAAAGAGGTATCCATTCCTGTTCACCAGTTTCCTTATACTCCACAACAGGTGAGCCGGAGCCCTTGAACACGGCATTGATGTCAGCCCTATAGCACCATGCATTGACAGAGGTGACCTCCAGTTCGATTAGCTTATGCAGCGCTGTAAACGTCCAATACGTCACCTCATCCTTGTAAAGCACCTTGAAGCGCCTTGAAATCACGCAATCGAGGGTTATAGGGAACTGCATCTTGTCCTTTGTCGGCACGTCGACACCATTCACCGATACATAGCCAAAGGTGGAATCCACCTGAGAGCCACGTGCCTCCAGCTTCATCTTGGTGAAACGGACATTCATTAGGTTGTAGTCTTCCGGGAAATATGCAAGAATCTCCTTTTTCTCCTCGTCGAAGACAGTTTCAATCATATTATCACACTTGACATAGCGTTCGATCGGCTGGGTAGCCGTAATCGTCCACTCATATGACTGATCCGGATATGTACGGTACACGACCTTGTACGGTGCACTCAAATCTATGACAGAAGGCAGCTGAACAGAAGCCTCGGCACCTTCGGTATAAGCATACTTCAGGACAGTAAGGCTCTTCATGTCAGCCGTTTCATCCAAAACCACATTCACCAAACGATTGGCAGGATCAATGGATACCGACTTCTGGCCTTCTACCTCAAATGCTGTAATCTCTGCCTGTTGAAGCGGATAATCCAACGGATTCTTGATGCATGACACGCACACAGCAAGCAGCAGGACAGAAAGCTGAGCAAAATATCTCTTCATCATTTTTTCCCTCCTTTTCGAGCAATTCTTGCAGCCTTTTTGACTGGATTGACAGCCGGAAGATAGAACGACATGCCGAGACTTATCGACAACGGATTTATCTTGAAGTTCGCTCCACTCTGCTGCATCGCACTTTCTTCTACAAGATTGGTCGTCTGACGTACATACTGATAATTGATACCGAGCACACCGACGGCCACCTCGACACATATATTGTTTGTGGCAAAGACACACAGTCCCGGTACGACATTAAGTCCTCCCCCGTATATATTCTGGAATGTACCCTGATTACGATCCTCCGTAATCTTGTATGATACAGACTGACCTATCTCAAAGCCAAGACGCACTTCACCGAACATTGCGATTCGCTTGCTGTTGGCAATCGGCATATAATACCTTGCGGTCACAGCTCCAGAATATGAATTCTTGAGCATATGGTAGTCCTGGATTGAAAGTGAGGCCAAATCTCCGAGGGAAAGCCCGAGGTTGCCGACATTCAGATTAGTGCGGTCATAATCGAAACGTGCTCCGACAGAAAAGTTGTCTGCGACAAAATATGATATCGACGGAGATATGCCTAGGGTGTACATGTCCCCTTTCAGGCCGGAAAGCAATGAAAACAGCATTGAATATCCGACATCATCCGACGCATTGCCAAGGTCATATGTCTTATAAGAGAACGTAAATCCCCCGCCTATGTACCCCTTGGGGATAAAGACGGAATTCATCTTGCCGACTCCTCTGTCGAAGACCTCTACTGCATCTTCTGTTTCAGAGGCAGCGAGAGATCCGGACAAAAGAATTCCCAAAGTAAGCACCGACAGTATCCTTTTCATCACTGAATTCCTTTCATTACAAGTTCAAACTCTTCATCCGTAAGTTCATCCGGATCATATACCAGTTCAAGCTCATCGAGATACATCGTACTGCCAAGACCTCCTGTAAAATAGTCTCCATAACGGCTGGCGGCACCTGAAATCACAATATAGGTCGGCTGATTGAGATTTCTGTATTCGATAGGGATCGTGAACTGCACGTAACCGTTCACATTGCCCTCATTGTCAGTCGTATTATCCTGAGATACGATCGCTCCGTAAGCAATGATGTCCGGGTTGTTCACAGACGTATCCACAAAACGGTTGTCACCGGTGCTTATCTCAAATGCCTCAGTCCATGTCGTAAGGAATATCTGTATCTGGCAATAGTCAGTCTGGCCTTCAAGATATGAATAGCTGCTTGAAGAACGGTTTATGGCAACTGGCTCATATCTGTACCATCCACGCAGAGCAAGAGGACGGGAATCGAACGGGATACCCCAATCAAGCTTTGCGCCGACAGGAGAAATCGTAGCCGAACCAAAATCTCCGGTATAGATATTTCCAGCGGCGAAGTTGCTCAAAAGCTCGCCTGACTCCATTCTCACAGCTGCCGTACCGCCAATCTTTATCTCATACTCCGGAGTGGTCGGCACGAGGCTCTGTCCCAGAATGTCGGCAGTACCTTCATTTGCAGAATCCCACACGAGATTATTGTTCTTGTCATTAGTGGCATACCATGCCTTGCCGTCCTGCACCCAGTCATCGAAGCTGAGGTTGTACACGGTATTCTCGGTAGCATATGTCTTGAACTCAATCTCTCCGGCAGTCTTACCATCGGCCTTATCATTGTCGGATGTCGCGCGGAAGACATATTCAGTATTCATATCCAGCCCGTTAAGACGATATGAATATGTCAACGTCGTCAGATCCACATTCATCAGCGAAGAATCTATCTCAAGCCATTCGGTATCTGCCTTCTTCTTATACTGGAATGACACGCCAGCAGGAGCTGTCCTTGAGAAGAAACGTCCTTTGAGCGTTGCAAAACCGGACCACGGGAATGCAGATACGGTTTCCGCCTGAATGTCTGATACAATAGCAAACTCGAAGTCACAACGCGCATATCGGTTATGAGTGTCTATCACGGTGAGCGACATGGCATACTGCTCTCCATCAGGAGATATCGGAAGGTTCTTTATGAACTCAGTGACATCTATTTCAGCTGATACAGACTCTTCAGTAACATTTGTATAAGTGATTCCCAATTCATCCATGACAGCCTGTCTCTCAGCGCTCATGTTCACGAATTCAACCACCTGCGGCAGACCTTCGGAAAGAAGATTTGCATCAAGGTGCGAAATTACAAGGCTCTTTATCTTACGCGGAGCGGAGAATGTGAATTTCTTTGTAATCTCATTTCCAAGAGGATATACAATACCCTCGGCATCAGGATCGAATTCCGCATTGTGGCTGTATGACGGCATCTCCAGTCTGTCGAAATTGAGCAGGATGTCATGAGATATATCTTCCTTGTATTCTCCGTCAAGAAGCACGCTCAGGACGAGCGCACCGGCAATGTCCTCCCTTTCCCCGAGGGAAAAGTTGAAATGATAATGCTGGGCGGCAGAAACTGATTCAATAGTTTTTGTATCCGAATATTCAATATTGTCAGTATTCTTCATTCTGAGCGTATACGTCAGAACCCCATCAGCCGGCACCGCAAAATATGCTGTATCCGTAAATGCGCCCTCACCTTCGGCTGGCGCAGAAGAGAACACAAGAGCATCCTCACCACTCTTCACCTCAAGTGAATATTTGGTGAACTTCGATGCGAACTCTTCGTCTTCAGGGAAATGCACACTGAACTTCACCTTCTGCATCCGGCAGGTAATCTCAACAGCAGCATCCTTATCAGCATAGATTCTGACGGAATTCTCGCCATACCAGTACGGCAGATTGAAACCTGTCTGAGGCTCTCCGTTGCTTGCCGCAACATTATATTTGCCCATGAGCAGTTCTATAGGGGTACCCACAACGGAATTGTGGTCGTCTGTTTCGAAGTCCACATTTCCGTCGGAGTCTATGACTTCAAGTCTGTAGATAAGGTCCTCTGTTCCGGACTTTACCTGTATATCAGCCCCAACGGCATCAGTAACGCCTATCGTCAGATATCCTGTGCCTGTCAGTTCTTCAGTTTCACGGACACATGACAGCAACAGCACTCCTGATACAGCAGCAGCTGATATTCTTGCTATATTCTTAAATTTCATGACGATATCTTATGCTAATTTGCAGGGACATTGATTGTGACGACAGGGTATGCTCCATCGATATAGATGTATTCACCGGCAGTATCGCTTGCCACAAGGATGAACTGCACGGTCATACCGGCCGCAGCACCGCAAAGCGTATCAATGAAAGGCGTAAGTTCAAATACGAGTTCAGTCTGTCCTGCCACTTCATCACCGGTAGGAAGGCCAAAATCCGCCCATGTTTCTGCATCATTGATCAGGTCGATATAATCCTTACCTGGAATAATAATAGACACGGCTGCCTTGAAGTTGTCACTTACCTCAACCCTGAAAGTCTCTATTCCGAGAGGAGCCTTGATTGTCAGGCTGATCTGATCACCCTTCTGAATCGAAATAGGATCAAAGAAAGGATTTTCGGCCCAGATGATGCTTGGAGCTGTAGACGTTTCCTCTTCCTCCCCTTCGTTTCCGGAGAAGTCCGGACGGTCTACATAAGACTCATCCATGCCAGGGATGTCGATATCGTTCTCTATCTCATTGAAAGTCGTCACGACACTGATGGTAATGCCACCTATCTGTCCTGTAACCTTTGCATCAAGCTTGATTATATGATGCTCGGCAGGCTGAGGATTTTCAACATAATACACTGCCGTAGCCTCAGTATTGTCGATGCTTCTGTGTCCTTTCACCTTGATCTCAAGTCCGCGCGGAAGGAAATAACCGGCCTTGTTCTGACCAAAGTCATCCTTTGTGTCATCCTTTGTCCACACGAGTTCGCCGAGTCCGTTTGTCACTGATACCTCATATGTAGCAAGCTCCTTCTTGAAGTTCTCCGAAAGCTCGATAGTCACCATACAATTGTACGGAGTACATGTCAGAGTAAGCGGAGTGACCTCTCCAGCGGTGATGACGAATGACTCATGCGCCTGATAGATCGGCTGTTCAAATGCTGCCGGCTCCGTAAGAGGTGACGTCACCGTAATGGTATAGCTGCCTGATCCAAGCTCTACCACCTGACCGGATAATTCACTGTATTTCATGCTGAGCTTTGTAGGGCCGTCAATTACCACATCATAATCCGCAGTATTAGTGAAGTCTACAGCAGCGTCATCAGCCTTTGTCTCAACCGTGATATATTCTGTAAGGCTCATCACATCGAGTCTGAGGCTTCCTGTGGTCACAGGTTCGTCAATCTTTGCCTGCCTGCAAGATACGAGGCACATTGCAAACATAAGGGTCTGGAATAATATCTTTTTCATAAATCTATATGTTTTCATTATCAGTATGTCAATTCAATGTCATCAATTCTCAATACGGAGCCAATGTGGGCTGTAAGCTGCTGACCGGCAATCTCCATAGATACTGCAGTATTTACACCTCCGCTTACGCAAGGCTTGAAGCAGATGTAAATGCTTGCAGCCTTTGTGGTCGTGATGGAATACAGAACAGGTATCTCACACAAAGACCATTCGGAAGCGGCTGCACCATCGAGTTTTTCAGATCTGGCGATCTCATTGCCTTCTGCATCCTTCAACACCACATATGCTGCAAAAGTCTCCGAACCTATAGGTGAGTACTTATAGTAGAACCTGACCGAAGTCGGACGGCTTGCGAAAGCATGACCGTCAGTCACATGATTCCCGTCATCATCCGCTGTTCCTATCCATATTTCTCCTGGAACACTTGTTCCGACTGCCGTATTGTCGGTATTGGCGCTTCCGACATTGACAGTATATACCATTGCCGACTTGGAACCTCCATGACAATTTGTCGAATAGGCCGTACAAGGGAAGTTCTTGCAATAGTTCGAAGTCCATGCCGTATGTCCGTCCGGCATTGTCTTCTTGCTGTTCACCGCCCACCAAGGATCAGTATCCCCTTCATTATAAGGAAGATACCATTCACGCTCATAATCATAGATCCATCCGAGAGGCGACACCTCCATTATTGTAGTATGATATTCCTCGAATCCTGGATTGCCTACCTGAAGGGCATCTTCCGTGGTCACTGTCACGACATTTGACAGCAGGTCTTCATTACCGTTATACATAGTCCTGAAGCTGTACGTCGTGCTTGGACTTACCGTGAGTGTACCGTAGTCCAGAACTGAATTGTTTGCAGAAGAATATGTCGCAAAATCCGTCCATGTGCTGCCACCGTCAGTGCTGACCTGAAGCATGAAAAGTCTGCTGACGCCTTTGGAGACGGTAAGCTCAGGAGATACGATCTTTGTAGCCCAGACTTTTCCTTCAGGAATTGAAAGAGACTGAGTGATAGGATAGGCTGTCGCCGTAAGATTAAGGACGGTCTCTTTGCCTGCATTATCTACTACACGGATTGTAAATGCACCCAAAGCCCTCTCTACCGAAAGCGAAGGATTGAGTTCATTGATCTTCTCGAACAATCCGGTCAACGTCAGGTAAGTAAGCTTTCTGGAATCCTGCATTCCTTCCTGCCATGAAAGGCCTGCCTCTTTCAGCTTATTCAAGAGCGTATGATCCGCATCAGGATCCGCCAAGTCTATCTCCTCACCATATGGAAGGTCGAAACCGGCTTCTTTCAGATAGTCAGAGTCTATCTTTATAAAGAAATTCTGAAGTCCGCCTCTTGCCACTACCGAAACCGTTGCGGCATTTCCCGTATCATCACCTTCCACAACAGCATGGTCTCCGTTCTCATCAAAACCGGCAGCAACAATCTTAGGAGCATCCTGAGGAGCCCACGATTCATTGATTTCCACCTCGCTATCCGTCTTTACAATGTTATCGTCGGTGATTATCTCGACTGTGAGCCTGCCGTCACGAGGATCCGCAACCTTCACGTTCACGCTCACATGATCATTGCCTTTTACCGACAATGTATCAAGCGTCACGTATTTCCATGATTCCTCATCACCGTATTCATACTGCGCCATAAACTGTATCTGAAGGCTGTCGGTCGGCATCATGAAGGCATCTCTGGTCTCATCCTTCTTATACCTGAGGATCTGCTTGTACTTCTTGTTGGCAGAATTTCCTGCCGCTGCACTTGTGTCGATTCTGGCCATGCGCACGAAATAATCGTAGTAGGAACCGGAAACCGTTTCATCGAAATTCACTGTGATACGGACATTAGAGACCTTTGCTTCAGCTGAAAGATATGTCACATTAGGATCTCCTGCCTCATTGAGACCACCATCTACAGCAAATTCCTCTTCAGCCTTGAAATACGGCCTGTCGAATCCGCATGCTGTCGAATCACCGTGAAAAGCAAGAAGTTTCCATTGTCCTGCATTTACTCTGAACACCGAATCCTTCACTTCCTCATACTTTCCGAAGAAGACTCGGTTCCACGTTTCCTTTGAAGACGAAGTGTTCCTTTTGCCGAATCTGTACAGATCAACCCACAGGCTGTCTGCAAGCGGTACGAGCGCGTCATCCAAGGCCGAGCCATCCGCCTTTGAGCTGACAATCTGAAGTCCTTCATCGACTGAAAGCGAGACTTTGAGAAGTCCCTCTCCCCCGTCACCGACAGAAGACCCGTCCATCGTGCTCTTGACGCAAGATGAAGCAAGTATCATCAGCAGAATTGATAAGAATCTTAAAGTTTTCATTATAACTATTGATTGTATTAATTCGAGTATTCGATTTTATGTCTGAATGAAACAAATGTATTGGCACCCAAAAAATAAGTATCTAAATTTAGACTATACATCATGGACGATATTCCAGGTTTGAGGACAAATACAACATCACATGACAAATATCCTTTACTATCAAAACCACCTACGTCACCAAATGAACCAGCAGCTTGATAATAATTATTATTAAATGTCAAATTGTTATCACTGCTTACCTGAGTATCTTGATCCGAACATGCTCTAATGCTCATAGTAGCAGAGTATGAGTTACTTGTCACATTATGACGGCTATCACATGATGTCACGACCTTCAGGTCCTCTCCCGGGACATAAAAGCCAGGACTTCTGATCGCACTCGTTCCAGTAAAGACAACTCGAGATTCTTTATATGAAGAAGATATAAATGCCCACGCCGGAGTCCACCCGCTCGGATTAGAATTGAATATCGCCTCCATCGGGAGTCCGGTGATATGGAAGATTCTCTCTGCAG
>CAZYCJ010000023.1:0-3948 GCA_964645495.1 uncultured Muribaculaceae bacterium | reverse complement strand
GAATTGAATATCGCCTCCATCGGGAGTCCGGTGATATGGAAGATTCTCTCTGCAGAGAAGGTCAAAGGACCCACAGTCAGCGAGGCAGCCATGACATAAGAAGTGAAAGCGGACTTTGTGAGATTGCCATAAGAAGCCATCACGACATTATCCGAGGTAATCGCAGCACTTCCCATATCCACACCATCCATAGTGGCCACAAAACTGGAAATTATACTCAAGTCAAGATTTGTGGACACGCTCACACCCTCTATCATCGTATTGGTATGACTGTTGGCACCGTCAATATCTCCAGCAAGATACTTGTCATATGAGGTCGTACCGCTGATGTCCATAGTCACTCCCGGATCAGACACAGTGACAGATTGCGAAGGAAGTGAGATCTTCTGACCATAAATCTTGTAATAAGGAGTAAACGTATATGTTCCTCCCGGAAGAAGAACCCACCCGTCATCAGTATTCATTGATATGGTCTGACCGGATATTGGGTCTGAATTTGTATAAGCGGCACTTCGGACTATCACTCCGTCGGAATTGACAAGAGTAGCTCCCCATTCCTCCACCAGTTTGTCAGATCCACCTTGTTTAGTCATGCTGAATGAAGCAGAAGTACCTGTCAGCAGACCTGTCGCACTCTTTGTATGTACAATTGACACATCGGAACTTGAAATCTCAAAATTCTCAAAAGAACCGCTCAGAGTCAAAGGTATGATATAGCCACGCATTGATGAAAAATCATAACCGCTGGCATAATCGCCATCCGTACTGAAGGTCTTTACCATATTCTTCGTACCATCAGCATTCGAGCATACTATTGAAAAACCATTTTCAAAATTAACCGGAGGTACAGCAATATATGTCTTGCCTTCAGACTGGACTGGAACCGTAATCTGTACATTCGATTGAGTTGAGACGGTAACTTCGTCAGTCAAAGGATCCACAACCATCGGAGACAGGTTTTCCAGACGATTTCCCACAAAAGAAAGCTGAGCGACGTCTTCAATATCCACAGTAATTTCAAGCATCGCCCCAATATGTTTCATTTCTGCTGAAACACCATCGATGGAATATGTTGTATGCGCATAAAGAAACGGCTCATGCTTTCCGCTCTGAATGTTGAAATACGCCATGACAGCACCATTCTGAACATACACAGAAGTACTCAGTCCCAAAGGATATGTAAAATAGCAGTCAGCCGGGACAGAAGTCATACTTACATAACCACTGAAGGATGCATTATGGTCATCAGACTTCTCATACAACGACACCTCCGCAACAGCACTTTCCCCCTCGACAGACACAGCGGTAAGTTTAAGTTTGTCGGAATCTTCCCATGCAACCGATGTTCCGGACACAGATATTCTGGTCTGCAGACCGGCAGTCGCCTCAAGCATCACCGGCCAGCCTTTCATCTCATCATTCTGATCTTCGATCCTACCGCACGACATTGGCAGCAATGAAACAAAGACCAGTATCAGACCATAGACATATGAATTCTTATTTCCCATCCTAATTATCTTCCGTAACCGTTCCCTGCGCATAATCTCCAATGGATATGCTGTTCTTCAACGATTCCTTTTCTCCCGAAATCACGAACTTTATATGTTCAGTAACAATAGCTTCCCCGGTATATGTAACATTAAATGTAACGACATCTCCCGCATGCACAGGAGCAGGCACATCAGTTCCATCCTCAACATAATATCCTGAGACACTTTCAAGATACTCATCTGCACCATCAAGTTTCACCCAAAGTCGATATTCGATAATGACACGGTCCGAAAGCACATTATAAAATCCTGTAGGGTTTATAGCATCCAGTTCCAGGGAACGAAGTGTCACAGGAGCGGTTTCCGTCACATTACCGTCCGCATCTTCTGTCGGAAGAGGAGCATATACCGAATTTACAGTCAACTTCATACCATCGAACGCTTCATACATCTTGTCATCGAAATTGACTGAGACACTTACATTTGCGACATTGCAGACGACTGATGCAGTCGCTATCTGACCGTTGATGATCGAGAACGGTTCGCCGATACCTTCATAACGAAGTTTTCCATACCCGTCCTCAGCCTCATCCACAGTACAGGTTTCCGCCTGTAAGCGGAACACACCATAATACCATTCCATCGGCCACGAAACCTCACTGAACTTATAATAAGGGGATGTACCGTAACCGTTGACTCCGACAAATCGGAAATTATAATCTTCTATTTCAGATATTGTTTCGGCAGACTTCAACACAATCTTGCCCATACCTTCTTCTGGCTGGGCTTCAAACGATCCGGTTCTCTCACAAGAAACAATTATGAGAAGCATCGCTGACATCATCAGCGAGCAGAAACGACCTGTGTGCAAAGTCATTATATTCTGATTGGTTAAATCTTACTCTTCCGTCTCATCACGCACATTCATGCAGACGATAATCGGTGCAAATATAGCAAAATTTTCTTTACAATCGCGCAAAATAATACATTTATCATTATCTTTGCGACACATTATCACACTCATGAGAATCGGAATCACCCTCATAACAGCACTCCTATGCATGACAACAGGATGCGTAAAATCTCCTCATACCGAATATATGGAGGTGATGCCAGAGCATATCCACGCCTCTATGGACGGAGGCAGTTTTGATATAGATGTAAAAGGATCCTGTGACTGGGTGACCGACAACACGGCAGACTGGATAAGCATCAGGAAAGAGACTGAAAGTGCCAGCATCTGCATAGCCCCCAACACCGGAGCGGAAAGAAGCCGCACAATCACCTTCCTCAGCGGAAGATTCCAGGCACTTCTGACCGTAAGTCAGGACTGCTCGGACACATTCGCAGTAAGCCCGGCATCGGTTCATAGCGGATATCGCGGGGGTACGTTCACGTTTGACGTCGAATGCTATGACGAATGGAAAGCGGAGAGTTCAGCGGACTGGCTGACAGTCAGCCCTTCACAGAGCAACAGTCCGGAATCCGTCACCATCACCGTATCGCAAAGTTCCGAAAAGGAAGACAGAACCGGGAAAGTCGTATTCAAGAACGGAGAACGGACAGCAGAAGTCACGGTAACCCAGGGACCAAGTCCGTACATCGCGTTGGAAAAGGACGAAGTGCATATAGACGGAGACGGCGGAATCATACATGTCCTGTATCTCAGCAACACAGAGACAAACATAACGACGGAAGACCCATGGATCCGATTGATTGATCTTGGAACCGACGAAAAGAAGATTGCATTCGAGGTACTCAGAAACATGGCGGAGGCAAGGAAAGGACACATCACTGTAACCTCATTGACCGACAGCGATTACATCAAGCTTCTTACCGTCAATCAGGGAAACAAGATAGATCATCCTTCCATACGCTTTGAGGAAGGATATTCTCTGGACGTGTCCGAAAAGACAACCCTCACCCTCCATCCCATCTTCGAAGACATGCATGACACAGGACTGGTATGGTCATCCGGCGCCCCTGACATAGCATCTGTAGACCAGCAAGGCAATGTCCGGATACTTTCAAACGGACAATGCACAATATCTGCAAAGAACTTCTTCCACAACCAGACTGCACAGATCCTGCTGAATATCAGGATAAAGGCCACCGACATACACATCTTCTTCGGAGAGCAGGACATGGAGGCAAACCCTCTTGCCGTGAGATTTCCGGGAGAGATTCTGCATGTAAGAACAGCAATGTCGCCCGAAGACGCATATTCCGGAGATTTCGTCTGCATCTCATCCGACCCATCTGTTGCCGAAGTCAACGGAATGGAGATCAGATGTCTGGCTCCCGGAAGTGCAAGCATTACCGTGGAGTCATTGTACCATCGTCTGCGCAAAAGCGCAGATGTCCTTATCCTCGAAAACTGAGCAGACACCACCCAAATCCCGTCAACCACAGAATTTATCCGCATTTTCGTGAAAAATTGTTACCTTTGCGGATTAAG
>CAZYCJ010000022.1:0-29875 GCA_964645495.1 uncultured Muribaculaceae bacterium | reverse complement strand
ACAAGCAGGACGGAAACGGTGCATTCTACATCAACACCGGATTCCTCTTCTAAATATTCGGAATTCTGATTGAAAATTTGTAAATTTGTGCTTTCGCGCCATCGCGGAAGCACTTTTTTGATTTAACCCCAAACAAATAGATACGATTATGAACGAGTCAGCAAGAAATTATGTTGAGAATTTCATGGCGGACCTTACTGCCAAGAATCCTGGTGAAAACGAGTTTCATCAGGCAGTCAGAGAAGTGCTTGAAAGTGTTGCTCCATACATCACAGAGCACCCTTACCTGATGGATCTGAAGATTCTGGAAAGAATAGTCGAACCGGAAAGAATCATCATCTTCCGCGTCCCATGGCTGGATGACGAAGGCGAAGTTCAGGTCAACAGAGGTTTCCGCGTACAGATGAACAGCGCTATCGGCCCATACAAGGGAGGAATCCGCTTCCATCCGAGCGTCAACCTCAGCATCATGAAGTTCCTTGCATTCGAGCAGACCTTCAAGAACAGCCTCACCACTCTGCCGATGGGTGCAGGTAAAGGAGGCTCGGACTTCAACCCTAAAGGTAAGTCTGACAATGAGGTGATGCGCTTCTGTCAGAGTTTCATGACCGAACTTCAGCGTCATATCGGCGCAGATACAGACGTGCCTGCCGGAGATATCGGCGTAGGAGGACGCGAAGTAGGATACATGTTCGGCCAGTACAAGAGGCTCCGTGACGAATTCACCGGAGTGCTCACGGGCAAGGGTCAGACATGGGGAGGGAGTCTCCTGAGACCGGAAGCGACAGGATACGGCACATGTTACTTTGCGAGCACGATGCTCGCTACAAAGGGCGACAGTTATGAAGGCAAGACCGTTGCGATTTCAGGATCAGGAAATGTGGCGCAATACGCAGCACAGAAGGCTCTCCAGCTTGGCGCAAAGGTACTGACAATGTCAGACTCGAACGGTTACATATACGATCCGGAAGGTATCGATGAGGACAAACTCGCATATATCATGAATCTGAAAAATGTCTTCAGAGGCAGGATCAAGGAGTATGCAGACCAGTATCCCGGTGCAGAATATCACGCAGGAGAACGTCCATGGGGCGTGAAGTGTGACATAGCTATGCCATGCGCGACACAGAACGAACTCAACGGCGACGAAGCAAGGACACTTATCGCTAACGGATGTATGTGCGTAGCAGAAGGAGCAAACATGCCATGTACGCCTGAAGCCATCGAAGTCTTCCAGAATGCCAAGATTCTGTACTCCCCTGGAAAGGCATCAAACGCAGGAGGCGTGGCGACATCCGGCCTGGAAATGACTCAGAACTCCATGAGGATCAAATGGACACGAGAAGAGGTGGACAGACACCTCAGGCAGATAATGTCAGATATCCACGAATCATGTGTGAAATACGGCACAGAGGAAGACGGATATGTAAATTATGTGAAGGGTGCAAACATCGCCGGCTTCATCAAAGTCGCAGAAGCAATGATGGCCCAGGGACTCGTATAATCAGTTGATAAAATGCATATAGGAATCGCCGGCAACATAGGATGCGGCAAGACAACATTAACAAGAATGCTCTCAGAGCATTACGGATGGACTCCAAAATATGAATCCGTCACATATAACCCATATCTGGAAGACTACTACAAGGATATCGAAAGATGGTCATACAACCTTGAAACGTATTTTCTTGCACAACGTTTTCAGGATCTTCTGGAAATTGCCAGATCCGAGAATGTCATAATCCAGGACAGAACGATTCTTGAAGGAGTCCATATCTTTGTCGCCAACAACAAGGCGATGGGAAACCTGTCCGACAGGGATTTCGACACCTATATGCAACTGTTCAACCTGATGATGTCCATGGTCAGGGAGCCCGACCTTCTGATATATCTCAAATCATCAGTCCCCCACCTTGTTTCTCAAATACAGAAGAGAGGACGCGAGTATGAGAAAAGCATAAGTATCGAGTATCTTGAAAATCTTAATACAAGATACGAGCAGTGGATTTCTGAATACAAAGGCCAGGTTCTAGTCATCGAAGCCGACGAACTGGACTTTGAGAACATACCGGAAGATTTCTCGGCCATAACTGACAAGATAGACGCACAACTATACGGCCTCTTCTAAAGCATATCCGAAAGGCGCCCGTAATAAGTCTTGGAAACAGGAATATGACGTACTTCCTTTGCGTTCATCTCAGCATACATCACCCCGTCCTTGTCCTTGCGAAGAACTTTGACATGGGCGGGATTGATGTAAAATGACCTGTGACATCGAACAAGACCGTTGTCCTGACACACTTCATCAAGGGCTTTCATTGAACTTCTGAGAGAATATTCTCTGACTCTTTCATTTTCCGTGTAAAATATGCTGACATAGTTTTCTTCGGCAGATATATATATTATAGAGGACGGCATCAGAACAATCTTGAGATTATGCTGATTGTCATAGAACCTCATTCGCTGGGAAACAACACCTTCAGGATGAGTGGCCTTGTCATGATAGTCATAAACCCTTAGTGAAAGTGCCAGAATCACATAAGCGAAGACCAAGGTGAAAAACTGAAACTTGAAAGAAGAAGTAAACACCTCGAAATACGGCATAGGCTTTCCCAGAACCAGCCAGAGATATAGGGCAACGAAGAATGATGCAAAGATGATCTCCGAAAGACACCAGAAAATATACAGCGAATAGTTTATCTGCATAGGCAGAAAATAGTACAACAATCTTGTTATACTTACTGACACCAATATTATACAGGACATTATTGTCAGGTGGACTCCGAACCACTCATGCCCGAGAAAGGATTCTATGCCCAGGGAACGATGCACAAGCATAAATGCGAAGAAGAATACCGGCAGTACAACTATATGCAGCAACTGCGGCATGAAACGTCGGAAAACATCTGGAATATGATTCATTTCTTAGTCACTTTTTAGGTGTGACAAAATTACGAAAATATTTTTTTAATCCCAAATAGACGATTTTAGTCACAAAACACCCTATAAAATCACAATTTTACCCCACAAATCACAATTTCTTTAAGAAACGGGGCATATAAGATAAATTTGCAGCATAAAGGTTAAAAACCAAAGTCTAAGTTAAAGTACAAACATGAGCCGCTGCCTGTGAAGGTCGTGGCTCATGCTTATTATTCCGGGGCTTTAAATCAGAATCCGGGGATATCAAGATAAAGCGTAGGCAGCAGAAGCAAGAAGCCGACGACAATCAGAAGAAGGATGAACTTCCATACCCATTTGAACCATTTTTCATAAGGGATCTTAGCTACCGACAAAACAGCCATGAGAACTCCTGAACATGGGGTGATCATGTTTGTGAAACCGTCACCAAACTGGAATGCCAGCACTGTAGCCTGACGCGACACACCTATCATATCGGAGAATGGAGCCATAATAGGCATGGTGACAGCAGCCTTTGCGGAGGCAGAAGGAATGAAAAGATTTATGAAGGTCTGTATTCCGTACATAGTTCCGAGCGCTCCGGTCCTTCCCGTATTTTCCAAAGCGGAGGCCATCGAAGCAAGCATGGTGTCTACCACTTCCCCGTTTTCCAGTATGACTATGATGCCGGCGGCAAATCCGATTATGAGCGCGGCAGAGAAGATATCCTTTGCTCCAGCAATGAACTCCTTCGAGATCTTATCCGGAGAATATCCTGCAGCAAAACCGGACGCGATGCCTAGTCCCATGAAAAGAGCGCAGATCTCTGGAAGATACCATCCGTATCCCATCACACCCACTACAAGAAATACTATGGTGAACATCAGCATATTGAGGATATACATCCTTGCCGAATTCCTTAACGAAAACAGCGAAAACAGGACAAACAAGGCATCTGCTGTCCAAAGCAGCCATGGGGCAGACACTTGCAGCTGCCCGACCTTTATCACACATTCAGAAGCATAAAACAACGAGAACAGAACAAGAATGACAGAAACGACAGCAAAGCATATCCATGCGTTCCGTCCGGACTCTGACTCTGTAACATCCTCTTTTACAGACGCTTCACAGGTCTGCACCTTACCAGACTTCTTGACTCCGGACGCATACCATAATACAAAAGCAATGGTGATTGTCATAAGGACTGCCCAGCAGAATATCCTGTATTCAATGCCGGAAAAGAGAGGCAGGCCTGACATATCCTGCGCTATTCCGATAGTGAACGGATTAAGCATTGCGCCTGCAAAACCTACATGAGCGGCCACATATACCATGCATACGCCTGTGATGTCGTCATATCCGAGAGAACGGGCCAGAGGGATTACGACAGCCACGAAGGCTATGGTCTCTTCACTCATTCCGAAAACGGCACCGAAAAGTCCGAACAGAAGCATCACGAGTATGATCACGATATTTCCAACGCCTGATTTCCCGACCAAAGGGAAGCGTTCAAGACGACTGACCTTTCCTATGAACTTCATTATGCCGTAATCAACTGCCTTTGTACTGTTGACAACCCAGAATGCTCCTCCGATCACCAGCACGAAGGCAATGATTCCGGCCTGCTGGCTGAATCCCTCATACAAGGCAGACAAGACCTGCCAAGACTGCGGATTGCCTCCGGGTACAAACCATGTGGCAACTGCGCACAAAAGGATGACTGAAAAAATGATCAGATATGTATTCGGTACTCTTATCTTGCTCATGTCACAATTTTTAGTGAGCGCGAAGATAATACATTTTCACAAATAGTTTCGCCGGAGCCGATATAAAACCGGTTTCCGGCGACGCAAATAAAGGTGATATATGCTGAGCCTCGGCGTTTGGCTGGCCTCGCCACTACTGAGGACGTGAGTACTATTTCACTTTCACCATCTCGACAGGCTGAACCTGCACCTGATCCAGAGGATGCGATTGATATTTCACTTTATGGAAGTCGATATCCATCAGGTCAATGCAACGTATGTTACTGTTCCATGCTGTCCTGTAATAGAACTTCATATCAGTCTGGTCTGTAGCAGCGGTGAATTGAGTCGCACTCGGCAGGTTCTTCGGTATATCAGCCTTCTGATGCTGGCTTCCGACAGGTATGTCGAAATTGTTCAGGATATGAAAGGCCTGCACGACCGTATCGAACCCTGTAGGCCAGGTCGGAGATGTGGTCTGGAAGAAGGTGGCACGGACAAATCTTGAAGGAGCCGTAAAGTCACCAGGAAGTCCGAGCATTCCGCTTCCATGGCCGAGAGGCTTGAGCACGATGCCCGGAGCGATCTCGTTATCGGCAGCAGAACCTGGCTCAAGATTTACGTAATTGTTGAGATTTGTCATATGCCAAGGGAATCCCGGGGCATTTGTCAGGACGCCAAGAGTGTTCTCATAGAAATGCGGAACTCCCGCCACAACTTCCAGCACGACCATGCGGCCGTTCGGCTCGGAAATACGCCAGTGGACGGCACCTATCTTATGATTCAGAGTCACAAGAGTGATTTCCTTCATGGCATCCTTGACCTGATCTATTGAAGAGAACTGGGAAAGAACCCAAGAGACGAACTGCATGTCGCAGAGGGTCTTGTCATTGTCCGCAGCAACATATGGAGCATACTCTCCGTACTGCGGAAAGAAGAAAAGTCCGGCAGAAAGTCCCGACTCATTGATTCCTTCCACAACAAAAGGCTCATATTCGGTATAGATTCCCACATAGCCATAGACTGCCTTATATTTCAAACCGTTTTCACCCGTTGGCGTATAGGACTGATGGGCATGTCCCCTCGGAGCCACAACATATCCGCACTGCATAGGCGTGGCAGCCCATTCAACAGTTCTGGCAACGACCCTGCTTCCGTCAGCCGCACGAAGCGAAATGCCTGTGCAGGCATCTGAATCGGCTGCAAATATGGCACTGACCACAACTGCAGCAAACAACACTAAAATCCTTTTCATAAAATATCCATTTATTAAGTTCGATGCGGATATTTGCAAGGTCCAGGCCAGACAAGAAAAAACCGTCCCGCATATGCAGGACGGCAATATTTATGTGACGCAGACTAATATGTAAGCACACCCGGAAGTTCCTTAGCGCAGTCTACCATCTTCTGGATCTCCGATGCTACAGGAACACGGTTTACAAGATTCTTTTCCGCATTGACCTCCATGATCTTCGCAGCAAGGTTTTCAGCATTGCGATGAGCCAGTTCCTTTACTGTATCAACTCCCGCAGCCTCAAGAAGTTCAGCAAACTGAGGGCCGACTCCCTTTACCCTGAAAAGGTCAGCATGGTTTGTCCATCTGAGAACCACCTTCTCAGAAATACCGGTCTCTTCAGCAAGAGCCTTACGGCCTGAAGGAGCAGCACACTTTTCAAGAAGCTGTTCTGTTGTCACGATTCCTGCTGCTGCGAGTTTCTCTGCATATGCAGCACCTACACCTTCGATGTCTATTACTTTGTAAGCCATATATTAAAAATTTAAGTGGTTTATGCATACAAATTTATAACAAATTCACAAAATCACAATCATCTGAGAAAAATACGTGTCATCGTCCCGTCGGACGCTATACGATACAATGCCTGATTTGTTTCAGGAGACTTCAGTCCTCCCCTGTCGGCTATATAAGGGCCAGTCTTGATGAAATCCATCACAGTTACATCAAACCCTTCGGGAACATTCTCCTTCCCTGAGTACCATGCCGTACGAAGGCGAGGGTAAGCACTGCGTATCCATCGTGCCAGACGTTCGACCTCAAAAGGCTCCGCATCACCTCCCATGAAGCAGAAACATGTGACAGCGGAAGCATACCTTCCGACAAGGGACTCCAGCATCTGCTCGTCCATGACCTCTCCTGTATCTTCCCACAACCAGGGACTATGACAGCCGGAACATCTGTTGGGACAGCACGAAATATTGACTGCCAGAGTGATCTCATCAGGAATCTCCTGACAGACAACATCATAACTATAGCACTTCAGCATCAGTCCTATGCCTCTTTTCTGTGATAGAAACGTCTTGAAGCCTCCTCCTGACGAGCAATGGAGAAGTTGCTGATACGCTTCATGTATCCGATGATACGGGTCAGGTAGTCAATATCCTGGCTCTTGCACTCAGGGCACTCCTTGAGATAATGCTTGCTGATGTGCCCGCAAGAGTTGCAGATCGTGTTAGGGATATTGAATGTGAAGTAGTTACATCCTTCCTGAGCCGCAACACAAAGCAACTGCGCATACTGAGCCTTGGACAGATGCTCCTCAAGATTGAGGTGGAGCGCAGATCCTCCTGTAAGATGCCCGATGTATTTACGTCCATGGAGACGCATCTTATCGATGATGTTGAGAGACTTGTCCTCCACGATGTAGAAATAACTGTTGTAACAGTCGCGCGGCACTGCATAACCGTCCTCTCTATCCCATTTAGCATGCTTCACTCCCACATTTTCAGCAGGAATCATCTCACAATTGAACAATGTGGTCTTGCTCCTGTACTGCTTGTTATACTTCTCGATAAGTCCAAGCGTATCCTGTACGAAACGCACATACTCAGGATTGTCGTTTATCTCGATTCCGAGGAACTCGGCAGCCTCTACAAGACCGTTGATCCCGACTGTCAGGTACTGACGGCCGATATTGATGAAGCCGGCATCGAAAAGAGGAAGCATCCCCTGCTCTTTGAGAGCCTTGAGATTCTCATCATATGCCAACTGCACCTTGTGGACAAGGTCAACGACCTCAGCCAGATATACCATATAGTCCTGACCGTTCTTGACTGCATACTGGATGCATCGGTTCAGGTTGATGGTGAGCACGCTCTTCGAACCGGTAGAGACACCGCCTGCTCCGAGAGTGTAACTGAAGCCATTGTCCTGAATCTCGTTACGCAGACGGCAGCATGACGCAAGCGAGTCGGCATTGTCACTCATATATGTGAAGAAAGAATGTCCTTCAGAATACATTTCCGCAGTGAAGTCTCCCCATTCCTTGTCCTTCACTTCATTATTTTCAGTGAGAAGGGCCATTGTCTCGACCGGGAAAGTAAGCGGAGTCTTCAGACGCTCGGCATTGAACCATTTCATGAAACGTTTCTGTAGCCACGAGAGTCCTTCCCAGTCAGGCTTCGAGCCGTCCGGAAACCTGAACTCACCGAAAATGCTCTCAAAGTAGTTCTTGTCATAATATGAGATGTTCCAGAACACAGCCTGAAAATTACGCGCACCGGTAGGCTGGTTGATCGAGTATACGATCTGTTCGAAACAGTCTGTGATGATCTTGTCGATGGTACGTTTCTTAGTAGACAGATCTGCCTGCTTCATAGGATCCTTCCAATAATCCAGGCCATACTCCTTGCCGATGAAATAGTTCATGTACATAAGGAACTCAGGAGTGGCACATGCACCGCTCAACATGCTGGAAACCATGAAGACAAGATTGATGAATCCACCGCAAAAAGACTTGAGGTTTGTCGGACCTGTCGAATTGCCTCCGATCAGTTTCGTACCCTCGAGAAGCCAAGGATACATGGTGATGCTGGCACAATAGTTCGCAAGCGAAGTCTCGTCATTTTTGTAGATATGATGATTTTTGAGGAGTCTTATGTATTTGTCCGACAGTTCCTTGCCATACATCTTCTTCAATCTGTCGGTAAGGATACGGCGGTTCAGACGGATGAAGTTCTTCTTTGGAAGTTCACCGATAAGAGTGGCGAGGTTCTTTTTCTCGATATTTGCATTAGCATCATACTTGCTGCCGGTTGCGGCATTCTCCGCCTGACAATACTGGATGAGGAAATCAAGATGGTCACGGACTTCACGGTCTTCCGAGTGCCTCTGACGATAAAGCATGAAGGACTTGGCTGCTGCGAAATACTGCTCTGCCATAAGTCCGACTTCGACCTGATTCTGTATCTCCTCCACATGCATACCCTCCGTGATACGCACATGTGAAAGAATGCTCACCAGATCCTCCTCAGTTGCGAATGCTCCTACAGAAAGGAAGGCTTTCCTGATGGCATTCTTGATCTTCTCGACAGAAAAAGCCTTTCTTTTTCCGTCTCTTTTGATGATGGTTATTTCAGCGCTGCTCATATGGTTATATTATTATCTGAGTATATGGGTCGCTAAGTTATAGATTAATAACAAACCACGATATCAAGAATGTCCATATTTATCAACACACTTGTCAACAATATATTACTTACTGAACTGAGCTCTGAGAGCCTCATTCTTCACATCCGCGTCCGAACCCTTGATGCCGAAGTAGAACTTGATCTTAGGTTCTGTACCGGAAGGACGTACGGTCACAACATCACCAGCCTCGTTGTAGAACTGGAGCACATTGGATGAAGGAAGACCTGTCTCCTCAGGTTTTGTATAGTCGATGATCTTGATTACAGGAGATCCGGCAAGTTCCTTAGGAGGATTGTTGCGGTAGTCAACCATCATTGCAGCAATTTCTTCAAGACCGGCCTTTCCCTTCTTGGTCACAGAAATCAGAGACTCTTTGTAATAGCCGAACTCAGCATAGATGTCCTGGAGAAGTTGATAAAGGGTCTTGCCCTGAGCAGCAGCCCATGCAGCACATTCCGCTACCATCGCGCATGAGACAGGAGCATCCTTGTCACGTACGAACTCACCGACATTGAAACCGTAACTTTCCTCACCGCCGCAGACGAAAGTGGTCTTGCCCTCGTTCTTCTTAACGATGTCTGCGATCCACTTGAAGCCTGTAAGGACATTGTAGACCTTCACACCGTATTTCTCAGCGATGGCACGGAGAAGTTCCGAAGTCACGATGGTCTTGACAATATACTGGTTGCCGTCAAGTTTTCCGAGTTCAGACCAGCGGCGAAGGATGTAATATGTAAGGATCGAAGCAGTCTGGTTTCCGTTGAGAAGAACCATCTTGCCTTCGTTGTCACGCACTGCAATACCGAGACGGTCAGCATCAGGGTCAGTAGCCATCACAAGGTCAGCACCCTCCCTATCAGCGACAGCGACAGCCATCGCAAGAGCAGAAGGCTCCTCAGGGTTAGGTGACATCACTGTAGGGAAGTTTCCGTCAACGACATCCTGCTCAGGAACATGATATACATTCTCGAAACCAAGTTTCCGGAGGAATTCAGGAACAATCTCCACGCCTGAGCCATGAATCGGTGTATAGACGATCTTGATATCCTTATGAGCAGCAACAGCCTCAGGAGAGAGCATCAGAGTAGAGACAGAAGCGAGATATGCCTCATCCATCTCATGTCCCATCACCTCTATAGGAGCAGCGCCTTCGCCCGGCTCGAACTTCACCATCGCCGGGTCGGTGATCTTAGCCACCTCAGCCACGATATCCTTGTCTACAGGAGATGTCACCTGTGCACCGTCGCTCCAGAACACCTTGTAACCGTTATACTCCTTAGGATTATGCGAAGCAGTGATCATGATACCGGCAGTCGCCTTCTTTGTCCTCACAGAGTAACTCATCAGAGCGATAGGATGGAGTTTGTTGAAGATGTAGACATGGATTCCGTTTGCAGCAAGCACGTTTGCAGTGATCTGAGCAAACTCAGGGCTGTTGTTACGGCTGTCGAACGAGATGCATACGCTGAGAGGTCCTACGCAGTTTGCCTTCATGTAATTGGCAAGCCCCTGAGTCGCCATTCCTACAGTGTACTTGTTCATACGGTTGGTACCTACGCCCATGATGCCACGAAGTCCGCCGGTACCGAACTCAAGATTACGGTAGAATGCATCTTCAAGTCCAACAGGATCATTAGCCTGAAGTTCACGGATCTGAGCCTTTGTAGCCTCATCAAAATTACCGTCCAGCCAACTCTGGACCACGTCTCTGAAATCTCTTTCCATAATAGATTAAGGTATTAGATATTATATTTTTGACATTTTGTTGCCTAAACCAAGCAAATATACTTAATATTATCGGATAAAAGGCTAATTTTGCAACAAATTTATCAATGGGAATGGAAGCGCTTGCAGAATTCGTTATGAACCACATGTCGGATGACACGACAAGACTGATCCTCGACAAGGGCAAATGGCCTGAAATCGACATGGATCTCGCGGTGAACTGCATCGAGAGCAGAAGAAAACTTCGCGGAAAAGTGCAGGAATGGCATGACGAACCTGCCTTGGTATTCCCAAGGAAACTCTCGGCCGAACAGTGTAGCAGCAGCGCTACGGCAGGATACAAGGCTGATCTGGCCGCAAGGATAGCCCTGGCTGACGGTATTGGAAGTAAAAAATGGAAGATAGCCGACCTCACAGGAGGACTCGGCGTTGACTCCTGGTTCTTTTCAAAGAAAGCCAACAAAGTCCTTTACAACGAGATGCAGGAAGCGCTCTGCATGGCAGCAAAGCATAATTTCGTTGTTTTAGGCGCGTCCAACATCGAAATCAGCAACAGCGCCATAGTCAACAATGTCATATCGAGCGATCCAAATGTCATGTCGAGCGCAGTCGAGACATCCCCTGCCACCCTCCTTGTTCCCTTTCTCCCCGACATCGTCTATATGGATCCGGCACGACGAGGCGAAGGAGGAAAGAAAGTCTTCCTTATCGAAGAATGCTCTCCTGACGTCCTGACCCTCAAGGACGAGATATTCACAATCAGCAGGCACATCCTCCTGAAACTATCTCCGATGGCCGACATCAGCATGGTATGCAACCGTTTGGGCAGTACCTGTCGTGAGGTCCATGTCGTTGCTGCAGGAGGTGAATGCAAGGAACTTATCATATGGATGGATCGCGAATGGAAGGAGGAATACAGCATCCATGCAGTCGAGATTTCCTCAGAAAGAGAGGCTACGGAATTCGTCTTCACCCCTTCGGAAGAAAAAGAGATGGCCGGTCACGCCGGCCATGACGAGAATCGCGAGGTGCGAAGCGACGTGGCGACCTACCTCTTCGAACCGGGCAAAGCCCTCATGAAATCCGGAGCCTTCAACCTTATGGGAAAGAAATTCGGCATCACCAAACTCGGCAGATCCACCCATTACTACATAGTGGACACGGAAGAAAAGGCCGAGACTCTCAGCAAGCACGGCAAACTGTTCAGAATCATCAGGATGGAGCCTCTTGACAAAAGAAGCATGAAGGCTGCAGGCAAGGAATTCCCGAAAGCAGAAGTGACAGCAAGAAACATCCCGATGGACACGGATGCCCTGAGGAAAAGACTGGGTGTCACCTCAGGAGGCAACACCCATATATTCGGTCTCAGATCAGATACGCTGGGTAATCTGCTCATCACCACCGTTACAGCCTGACGACGTCGTTGCAAAGAGCGACCGCAGCATCCCTGTGAGTCACGATTATCAAGGTACGTCCATTGAGATTCATGCCAAGACGTTCTAGAAGGGTCTGTTCCGTCTCGCTGTCCAAAGATGCTGTAGGTTCATCCAGAAGAAGCAGACCTCCCTTTCTGAGCAAAGACCTCGCTATGGCAATCCTCTGGGCCTGACCTTCACTCAAGCCGGTTCCCTTTTCCCCGCACATGGTGTCCATACCTTCCGGAAGATCATGAACGAAATCTGCTGCAGCAATATGGAGCACCTCCCTCATCATGGCATCATCAGCCTCCGGATCGCCCAGCAGAAGATTCTCCTTTATGGTCCCGCTCATCAAGGTATTACCCTGAGGCACATATATTATATTGCATCTCGTACGTGACGAAACCTCAGCCAGTACAGATTCGTCATACATGCAGACCTTTCCTGAGTCGGGACGGAGCAAGGCGAGCATCAGCCTCATCAATGTACTCTTTCCGGCACCGGTCTCTCCCATAAGGGCAGTGATGGTACCAGGCTTGAAATCATAGGTAAAATCTTTGAGGATAATACGATTACTACCCGGATAGGAATAACCCACTCCATCAAGACGGACTCCGACGCTATCTCCAAGCACTATCGGCTCCCCTCCGTCCTCCTTAGGTATATCCGAAAGTTCGGACAGCCTTTCAGACGACGTCAGACTGTTTATGAGCGAAGGCAATTGACGCGAAAGATTCATTATAGGCCTCTGTATCTGCCCCACCAGCTGGAGGAAGGCCGTCATCATTCCAAACGTCGCCGCCCCTGAACTTATACCGAAGACTCCCCACAGGAAGGCGGCCGCATAACCTGCGGAAAAGCCCACCTGTACAAGCGCACGTGCGAATATGGAATAATTCGTCTTGTCCAGCACCTGTCCGCGAAGGTCTTCCTGATGATCCGCAAGCGTATCGCTCACATAAGGGGTCCTCTCCAATGTATGTATCACGATCCTGTGCTGCAGACTTTCCTGCATCAGAGCCTGCATTGTGCTCTCGGTAGTCCTGATTTCAGTGGTCAGACGCCTCATCCTCCTTATATAACTTTTGCTGACAATCAGCATAGCAAGCATCAGCCCGGGAATCGTCCAGGCAAGACCGGGCTCAAGAATGAAAAGGAAGGTAAATGCTGCCAGAAACTGAATGCCGGCAACAATCACGGCAGGTACTGACTTTATTATCGCATCAGAGACCACACGCACATCCTCCATTACACGGTTCAGCATATCGCCGGTGTGGAATGCATCGCGGCCGTCCCATCTGCTGGTCATAAGATCGGTGAAAAGCCTGTGTCTCAATCTGTTCTTCAGAAGGACATCTGCATAATCGGCTACCCTGGTCTCAATGGCAGAAAAGACCACCTGCATGACCATACATCCGAGCATCACAGCAACATGCCATCCTGACACACCCTCTCCGGACTGCGCAGTATCGATCAGTTCCTTGCAGACCCACACGAAAGAAAGTGATGCACCCACATGGGCTATTCCTGCAAGACATGAAACGACAACGCGCAGACGAACGCCGTCAGATGCACGCCACAGCCATTTTATGCAATCAAGAGTCCTCATTTCAGTCCTTTGAAGTAATGGAAGACACCATTAGTCAGGAAATGGCAGTAATATCGCAATGCCATCATAGGGAACATCGAGAAAAGTTCCATATATCTCGCCGAGGTCATCATGAACGAATGCAGTTTTCCTGCAGTATAATTCTTAGGTCTTGGTTTTCTGTGCCATTTTGAATATCTGCCGAAATTGCCCTCGTCAAGTATGCGCTGCAGGACATTCATGGCCAGACGCGGATTATCCTCCTCATACAACGGGCACTCATCCGACGGAAGACCCAGATGATTCACGGCAATGTAAGAAAAGCGCTTCCACACCGTCTCAAGACCGAAATCCTTGAGATCCCTCCTTAGCCGGGCTGTGTCAATCTGCTTATGGAAACGATGCAGATACAATACCCAGTCACACACCTGCCTGAGTCCTATGCCTCCATTTATGAAATGGTGCCATGTGTGATTCAGAACATAGACGGCATCAAAAGCCACCGGAGGGACTTCGACATCCACGCCTCCGATTTCAAGTTTCCTCAATTCGGACTGATGCAGATGATGCAAAGTCCATTTCTGATACTTCCTGTCGGTACGGATACCGGGCAGAGATTCAGCAAGACGGTGGATCTCGATGTCGATCCCTGCACTGTTCAGATGATAATGTTTGATGCTTTCGGAATCTTCTTCGCGGACTCCATATTTCTCCACTGCCAGTGCGCATGCCTTGTCATACGCCTCATCACCGACATAGATATCAAGGTCTCCGCACTGTCGCGCAGTAGGGTCGGGATAGTTTGCAGCAAGTCCCTGTCCCTTGAACAGGACCGGACGGATACCTGCCGACCTGAACAATTCCAGAACCTCGGCAAGTTTTGCATTCAGAAGCGCATGTGAACGGATATTCGCCACCCTCATCATCTGAAGCCTGCGCATGGTATCTGCGTCAGGGCACGATGATTCGGGAAGACGGGCCACTGCATCTGCTACAAGCCCTGTGACAGTCTGTCTGGAAGCCAGTTTCATGACCTCCGCCCAGTCCACTTCAGCAGGAACAGGCTCCGGAGCAGTACCCCAAAGGGAACTTCTCAGAAGCGAAAGCAATACTCCGGATGTTGTATCCATTATTCCACAAGTCCGATTTCAACCCACTTTGAGACCAGAGCCTCGGCATCCTTACGAGCAAGTTCTGCATCGATCTCATACTTTGAGACAAGAAGATCGGAGAGAGTCTGAACATCAAAATCTTTCGACTCTACCTGCTCCCAAAGCCATGCAGCAGTAGCATTCAAGGTAATCAGTTTATTGAAATTCACCTGTCCTACACCTTCTCCGATGACAGTCGCCTGTCCCATGACATCACGAAGTCTGAAACCATCCTTAATTCTCATATCTATATCATTTTATTCTATAAATTCTTCTATATACAGCCAGAACATACCTTCTGAGAGGAAGCAGTGTGCGCCAGATTTTCGCCTTTCTCAGGTGTGCAGGAGACAGGCAGTCATAGGTCTTTCCGTTATGAATGACGGCTACAGCCCTTGCAGCGACATCCTCGCGTCGGCATTTCTCGCATCCGCGTATGTTTCCGTCTCCCATAAGGGTCACTTCATCTCCATTTGTCGAGACAACGCGATGAAGGACATATACTCCTTTCGAGATTTCAGCAAGGACGATGTCATAGTCCTTGATTTCCGACACACGCGTAAGTATGACACTGTCCTCGCCGCCCCTTATGAACGGCAGCATGCTGGATCCCTTCACGCAAAGGGTCACATCCTCACCTTGCGCCACCAGACGGGCCACCTCCGGCAGAAGGACGGAATTTTGCATTGCGACCTTCTTCATACAGATTCTTCCGAATGAACGCCGGTAACTGCCTTTGAACACACATGAGCGGCATCGTGGTCAGGAAGACACTCCATGACCCAGCAAGGAGTCCGTGAGATGATGCCCTGCATGGTACGGTCCCTGCCGTCTGCCAGAGATCTTTCCCAGGTCATTCCCGAGCAACTTGTCATGAATGACGCATATGACTGAATCGGATTGAGTCTCACTGCCTTGTTATGCGGGGCACGGGCAATACGGATTATTCCTCCGAGCGGCGCACTCATATTCTTGTAGCAATGAGTCTTTCCGCTCCAAGGACTTCCGTAGGTGACAGGCATCCCGTCAGAGCCGAGACGGATGACAGGATGGTCGTCATTCATCAGCACCACATCATCAAGCGCCTCGAGCCACATCCTGCTATGGGTGCTCTTTCCTGTACCGCTTTTGCCCAGAAAGATATAGGCCTTGTCTTTATAAAGTACGGCAGAAGAATGAGTCAGCACGGTATCATGTTCCGCTGTCGAAAGAAGGAAGCAGAAATCCACGGCTGCATTGAATGTATACCATTGTTCTCCAGGTCTGCCTTTCAGACACATTATCGCCTTTGTATAGTCTTCGGAAATCAGCAGGCATCCGTTGACCTGAGTCGAACCCGGATTGGTGAACTCAAAATAGTGTCCCTCGGGAGACCTGTACACATCAAGGGCAAGAAATCCCTCTTCAACACTGTCCTTGTTGGAATATACAAGTTCCTTCTCCACCGGAGGAAGATCATCTTCTGCAACCTCTAGCGCGAACCGCATTTCACCCTTCTCCGAAGTCTCGAAGGGGCCGTATGACTCGCTCATCGGCGTCCACAGGAAGGAATCTTCTCTCAACTTTATCGAGAAAAGATGTCCCGCTACCTTATATATTTTTGCTGTCATCATGCTATGGTATGTTCTAAAAGTATCTTCAAGCCCATCGCAACAAGAATGAATCCTCCGGCAAATTCTGCCTTTGACTTCCACCTGCTGCCGAAGAAATTACCGATAAGCACACCCGCACCTGAAAACAAGGCTGTAGTAAGTCCTATGATAAGGACGGCCCCCCAGATATCCACGCCAAGGAATGCAAGAGACACACCGATCGCAAGCGCATCTATACTCGTAGCAACAGCCATTGCAAACATTGTCTTAACAGAAAAATCCGGCTCCACGCAGCACGGTTCTTCCTTATCAGCCGATTCCTTGATCATGTTGCCACCTATTATGCCGAGAAGAATAAAGGCGATCCAATGATCGACACTCGATACGAATCCTGAGAAACTTACTCCGAGAAAATAACCTATCAGAGGCATGAGTGCCTGAAAACCACCGAACCACACTGCAGTAAGTCCAACATGTTTCGGTCTCACCTTGACTACAGAAAGGCCCTTGCATATCGCCACAGCAAAAGCGTCCATCGACACTCCTATCGCTATTATCAGAAGTTCTGCAAATCCCATGACATCAGAATTTTACCTTCAGATTCGCGGCATTGAGTCCCCAACACCAGTTCTGAACTATGACCACATCATTTCCATCAAGATCATCGACATGCTGCATTTTTCTCAAGAGAGTATGCGAATGACCTCCGACGATAAGATCCACATTACGGATCTGCGAAGCAAGTTCCTTGTCCTCGGTGTATCCAAGATGGCTCAGACAGAGGACCAGGTCACATTTCTTCACATCACGCAGATATTCTGCATACCTGTTGACAGGTTCTGCAGGATCATGATACTCAAGTCCACCTACCATCTCCTTTGCCACAACCCTTCTGATATCTGTCAGGAGGCCTATTATACCTATCTTCTTACCTGCCTTTTTCACGATGACATATGGCTTCACAAGCCCTTCCAGAGGAGTCCCTGCGAAATCATAATTGGCGCAGACCACATCTGCCTTCAGGCTGCGCAGTCTTCTGGCAAGTTCAGCCGCTCCATTGTCAAACTCATGGTTTCCCAAAGCAGTGACATCATAGCCGATGCTGTTCAGGATATCGATCTCTATATCTCCTCCAAGTTCAGTAAAATAGGACGATCCCTGACTGAAGTCGCCTGCGTGGAGAAGGAGGACATTCCTCTTTCCGTCAGCATGACGGACACTGTCCACATACGCAGCCTGCTCGATCACTCCCCCGCGTCCCTTGTAATCACCCGACCTCTCAGGATCAACATGGCTATGGGTGTCATTGAAATGCAAAACAGTAAGTTCCTGAGCACCTGCAGATAACGCAGTAAAAGCCACTGCAAGTACAAACAATATCCTCTTCATCACTTTCTCTTTTTATAATCCTTCACTATGACCCTGCCGTCGGTCTGATATTCAATAGGCCTGCCTGCCGCCGTCTCGGCATATACATGCTCCAGAACAGCATCAATGATTGCGACATCATCAAATACAGTCACCGACACCGCATCGTGATCCAAGGCAAGACCGTCACCTCCTCCAAGAAGGAAGGATATCGTCGCCACACCATATATCTTGTCATCATCGAGAGGTTCGCCGTCGATCTCAACAGAAAGCAATTTACCACCTTCAGCAACCACATTCACACCTCCCAGCACCTGGAACCTTCTTGCAGCCATACCTTCAAGTATCTTACGGATCTGCTTTCCTGTCTGCTCCACGTATGCAAGATAATTCTTGAAAGGAAACATCGACAGCATATCATCCAGAATAATATCTCCCTGAGGCATATCTATACGGATACCTCCGAAATTGGTGATTCCCATATGTACCTTCTTGCCGGTAAGCTGTTCCGTCTTGGCAATGAGGATATCTATGAACCAGTTTGATAACGCACTTTCAGGATAGGACGCCGACATAGCCTCCGTCGAGTATCCGATCACATCCTTGACACGTGCCATCTCCGGCTGTGCTTCAAGAACTACACGGGCTGTTCTTGCAACTGCGGAATTACGCTTATACTCAACACCTTCAGGCGATATATACTTCCCTTTGCGTAATGTTCCGAGAGCCTGCTCGACATTATCCTTCGACGGAGACACACATCCCGTCCTGCTTCCGTCCATAGGCACTGTCTTCCACTCGTACTCCTGTCCCCAGGCCACACTTCCTGCCAGCACCATCACCAATATCAATATCTTTTTCATATTACTTCTGTTTAAGCCATTTCCAGAGATCCTTGAAAGTAGTCTTCTTTCCGAACATCAGGATACCGATCTTATAAATCTTCGCGGACGCCCACCCGCAAGCCAGGAAAGTAGCCACGAGAAGCACGATCGACAAAGCAAGTTCCCACGCAGGCACCCCGAAAGGAATACGCGCAAGCATCACGATCGGCGAAGTGAAAGGAATCATCGATCCCCACCATACGATCGGACTGTCAGGAGCATTGAAAGCATAAAGCGCGACAAAGAAGGCCAGCATCAGAGGAATGGTCACAGGCATCTGCAACTGATTCGTATCAGCCTCATTCTCTACAGCAGAACCGATGGCCGCAAAGAAAGAAGCATAAAGAAGATAGCCAAGCGCAAAATATACTACAAAAGCAAGAACCATCTGAGCCCAGTTGATATCCTTCAATGTACTGATGACTGCTCCCAGACCCTCTTCCTGAGCTACCGTCTCGGTCATCTCCGCCACATCTATACCTCCCATCTGCGCAGTCATCTCCATCACCTGCTCAGTCTGTGCTGCATCTCCCGTCAGTGAATCGAAACCCACAAACACTGAGAATCCTCCGACAAGAACTACAGTGAGGACAATCCACAAAAGGAACTGAGTGAGTGCCACACAAGCCACACCGATGATCTTTCCGAACATGAGTTCTGTAGCCTTCACAGACGATACAAGCACCTCCACGACACGGCTTGCCTTCTCCTCGATGACGCTCTGCATCACCATTCCGGAGAACATCGCGATGAACATATAGATGATGATGGACAACACCATGGATATCACCATATACACCTCAGAAGAAGTGATCTTCTCCTCACCCTCGTCACCGATGGTATATGTAGTGACAGGGATATCGGCCTTTACATCCTCCATGATCTGCTTCAGATCACCCACTTCGTAAAGTGAGATACGGTAATCCTCCACAGCCTCACTGGCACTTGATGATATCCTTTCTTTCATTTCCACACTTAGCGGCTTCTCTGAATATGAAGTCACGGTGACGGTCTTTGCAACTGTATCCAGCGGAGACACCACCACGAGAGCATCAAGTCCAAGGCCCTCGAACTCCACCTTCATGCTGTCAGGAGACTCTGAGGAATAATCCTCATACGTAACGGCCTCGCTGCTCTCAAGATATGGCATAACAAGACCGGACTGATCCACGACTGCCACCCTCTTGCCCTCGTCCTTCGCCATGAACATGATCACACTCGGAAGGATGCACATGGCCGCAAAAAGAACAGGCACAAGGAAGGTGGTCAGAAGAAACGATTTCTTCTTCACCCGTGTCAGATACTCCCTGGATATGATTGTATTGATGTTTCTCAGTTTCATAGCCTACTCCTCCTCAGTTACAAGTTTGATGAATATATCGTTCATTCTAGGTACAAGTTCCTTGAATGAATTGACCGCAACCCCTTGTTCAAGAATCTCCTTGAGCGCTGCATTGGCATCAGATCCGTCTTCAAGAGAGAGAACAGCCGTATGACGGTCCGACTCATCCAGATCGGAAAGTACCGAATAAACTCCTGACGCAGGGCGAAGTTCCTTCGAAGAAGTATAGATCAGTTCCACATTGTTGTTGCCGTATTTGTGACGGATCTCGTCCACGCCGCCTGTAATCACGACATGTGACTTGTTGATGAGGGCGATGTTGTCACAGAGTTCTTCCACCGATTCCATATTATGAGTGGAGAGGATGACCGTCGCTCCCTCATCCCTCAGGCGCAGTATCTCATCACGGATCACCTGCGCATTGACAGGATCAAATCCGGAGAACGGCTCATCAAGAATCAGAAGAGACGGCTTATGGACGACCGTCGTAATGAACTGTACCTTCTGGGCCATACCCTTTGAGAGTTCTTCCACCTTCTTGTTCCACCAGCTCTCGATTCCGAACCTGACGAACCATTTCTTGAGTTCCTTTGCAGCCTCCTTCGAGGACATACCCTTGAGTTGCGCAAAATACATCGCCTGTTCACCCACCTTCATCTTGCGGTAGAGGCCACGCTCCTCAGGAAGATAGCCGATCTTCTCTACATTATCCTGAGTGATCGGACGGCCTTCGAAAAGCACCTCCCCTCCGTTAGGGATGGTGATACGGTTGATGATACGTATCAATGTGGTCTTTCCGGCACCGTTAGGGCCCAGGAGACCGAAAATCTTTCCTTTTGGAATGTCCACAGACACATGGTCCAGAGCCACTTTGTCTCCGAAACTCTTGCAGACATCCTTACACTGAATCAATCCCATAATATTATATATTTAAAATCTTCGCAGTCAATTCCACCATCAGTTGCGCCGGCGAGACATCCCCGACATCTCCACCCTTGCCCTTATAGTCATACTCCTTCAGCAACGCGATCACAGCCATGCACTTCTTCACAGGATAATTCCTCACTGCATTGTCATACTCCGAAAAGAAATAAGGACTTACGCCAAGCACCTTGGCCTTCCTGTCATTCGCAGGATGCGGATCGCTCATGAGCATGGCCCCATATTTCAGGATCCTGCTGAAATGTGTATAAAGAGCGCTTACCGCCATCGGCATTGCAAATTTCGCGGCAGAACCTATATATGAAGCGATCCTGAGAGCCTTCGCAGCATGCTTCATCGAAAGTTCCCTGGTCAGTTCGAAAATGCTGAACTGCCTGCTGATACCTACATTCCTTTCAATGTCGACGGCTGACACTTCCGTAGTTCCCTCTGGAAGATTCTTGAGCATCTTCTCTGTCTCGACCGCTATCTTGTTCAGATCGGTACCGGCGTGTTCAGCAAGAAGGGCTGCCGCATCCGGAGCGATCCTCAGGCCTCTGGTCTGATAGAACATAGATATCCATTTCGGCATCTCATAATCCCTCAGCAATTGAGAGTCGACGACGACCCCCATCTTCGACACAGTCTTATACAATGACTTCCTCTTGTCTGCACTCGCACCATGCATGGCAATCACAAGAACCGTGGACTCCAAAGGCTTCTGGCAGTATATGGCAAGGTCTTCAAGAGTCTTCATCATCTGAGCCTCCTTCACGACTACAAGTTGACGTTCCGCGAACATAGGATAGCGTCTTGCGGCAGTAATCACGGTATCGGCATTGACATCAGCTCCGTAACAGACTGTCTGATTGAAATCACGCTCGCTTTCATCAAGACAATGCTCCAGAATCTCATCACAGACCATATCTACATAATATGGTTCCTCTCCCATCAGAAGATACACATTTCTGAAGATGCCTGCACGCACATCCTTCACTATATCACGACACAACGAGTCGGTCTCTATAAATCCTTTTGCCATAATTTACAAAGATAATACATTTAGACGACACTGCATGGGGAAATACTACAAAAAAGCAGCATCTTCCGATGCTGCCTGTCAAGCGTTTATTATTCTATTCTGCTCTTCTCTCCTTTACTTTCACAAGTTTTTCCTTGAGAATGTCAGCGCAGTCCACTACTGCGTCTTCGAAGGACTTGGCATTCTTCTCGACAACGATGGTGTTGCCCGGGATGCTCACCTGCACCTTCACATTCTTGTTTTCATGTTCTGGAAGCAACGACAGCGCTACATCAACAGCAGTAACCGCGTCATAGAATTTCTCAAGTCTTGAGAACTTCTTCTCTACAAAGTCCAACAGTTTCTGATCTGCATTGAACTTGATCGACTGCACTCTAATCTCCATTTTTACCTCCTTTTTTTGCCCTTGGATGGGCATGTTCATAAATATCCTTAAGTCGGGCGATGCTGCTATGGGTATAGACCTGTGTAGCGGCAAGCGACGAATGTCCGAGAAGTTCCTTGATGGAATTCAGATCCGTTCCCTCATTCATCAGTTCAGTGGCCAGGGAATGCCGCAGGACATGCGGCGACTTGCGCCCTGTGATGCCCTTGACATTTCCCAGTTCCTTCTTTATCATCCTGTCGACATATACGGGATAAAGGGGCTCACCCGAAAATGTGACAAAGACCGGCTCGTTCAAAGACCTTTCCCCACCGCACATCGTCTCAACTGCTCTCAAATATAACAATAATTCTTCAGACAACGAAACAATCAGAGGAATTTCTCTGTTTTTGTCGCCTTTTCCATGTACTTTAACAACATTTCGACCAAAATCGAGGTTCTTCAGGCACAATCCGATCAATTCTGCACGGCGAAGTCCGAGCGAATAGAGAGTCATTATGACCGTGCGTGCAAGCAAGCGATCGTATAATTCTTTCAGTCTTTCATTATCGGCAGTTGCAAAGAATTCGTCCATAGCGGTCTTATCCGAATAATAAGCCGTGGCCTGGAAATAATCTTCAAGTGCTGAATTCTTGAAAAAATGCGGCAGACGCTTCTCTACCTTGGGTTTCGGCACAAGTTTGACAGGATTTGACTTGAGTTTCCCTTTCTGCATCAGGAATCTGCAGAAGCCGCTCAGGGCGGAAAGATGAAGACTCACCGTCCTTGGAGAATGCGGAGGATCAGAATCCAGAAGATATGCCTCATACTCTCGTATAAGCGACGGAATAAGGGAATCAAGGAGTTCTGCATCAGTGTATCCGACATCACCCTCAGCAGCCCATATAGCAAATTCAGTCAGTGCAGACTCATATATCTGCACTGTCCTCGGGGAGTATCGGCGGATATCCCGGATGTAGGAGATATATTGTTGTAAGATTCTCACGTCGCTTCGCTCCTCAGAATGACGGTATGTCAAGATTTGGAAACAGGAAACAGACCGAGGGAGGCGGCATGACTCCGCATGTATGCATCGGCAGCCTCGAAAGTATTCTCTATCTCTCCGTCCAGGATTGCGTTCTTTACAGCCTCCTTCAGCACACCGATGGTATTGCATGGCTCGATGCCGAAAAGTTCCATCACATATTCTCCAGTGATAGGGTTCTTGAAATTCCTGATGGCATCCTTTGCCTCGACTTCGACAAGCTTGGCCTTGACAAGTTCGAAGTTGGCATGCAGACGGGCCACCTTCCGGGGGTTCTTGGATGTGATGTCCGCGTTGCACAACAGCATCAGGTCATCAATGTCGTTGCCCGCATCAAAAAGGAGACGTCTGACTGCAGAATCTGTAACTTCCTCAGTAACAAGGGCTATAGGACGCAGATGCAGACCGACCAGTTTCTGCACATATTTCATCTTCTCGTTAAGAGGCATCTTCATGTTCTGGAATATCTTGGGAATCCACCTTGCCCCCACGACCTCATGACCATGGAATGTCCATCCCAAGGCAGGATCATACCGCTTCGTGGCAGGTTTTGCGATATCATGAAGAAGCGCAGCCCACCTGAGCCATACATTAGGTTCGGTACGGACCTTTTCCACCTCCTCCCCTTCCTCAAACACAAAGTCCCTGAGACGTCCCTCTGCAATGGCATACATCTCTGCAACGGCGACATTGTCGAGTACCTCAAGGGTATGGGAAAAGTTTTCCTTATGGCCCTTTCCTTCTACATTCTCGACTCCTTTAAGTTTCTCCAGTTGCGGCAGTATGTATTCAAGAAGTCCTGTCTCGTCAAGCAGACGGAATCCGATGGACGGCTTAGGAGAGACCAGAATCTTGTTCAGTTCTTCCACAATCCTCTCTTTGGACAATATCTCCATCCGCGAACGATTGCGCCTGATGGACTCCAATGACTCGGGAACAATGGTGAATGCCTGTTCATCTGTCGTCAACTTAGTGGCAAACCGTATGGCTCTGACCATCCTGAGAGGATCGTCGCTATAGGTGGTATCGGGATCCAACGGAGTCCTTATGATACCTGAGGCAAGGTCGCGGATACCTCCGAACGGATCTACAAGAGCCCCGAAATCCTCCTTCTGAAGGCTGAATGCCATGGCATTGATCGTGAAGTCTCGTCTCAACTGATCATCTTCAAGAGTGCCGTCCTCGACTATCGGCTTGCGCGAGTCACGACGATAAGACTCCTTCCTTGCTCCCACAAATTCGACCTCAATCCCGCGATATCTGAGCATCGCCGTACCGAAATTACGGAATACTGACACATTGCTATGTACCTTGGCACCGACAGCCTCGGCCAGTTCGATTCCGCTTCCTTCGACAACGATGTCGATATCCTTGCTCGGGCGGCCGAGGAAGCAGTCACGGACATAACCTCCGATGACAAAGGCACGTACCCCCATCTCCGCCGCCGCTTCAGACACGATAGAGAATATCTTGTAGTCAAGAAAACCCTGAGTTATTGTTGCTGACATGTCATTTCGTTATATACAGGCACATTGTCCGCAACCTTATATCGGACAAGTCCGTCCGCTTCGGTGCGTCTGAAGACATATGTCTTCGTGCCGTTCGTTATCACCATATACTTCACGTTCAGGACCATATTGTAACGGACCGCCTGATCGAGAACCTCTGCAGTGAGTTCGACTTCGGGACGCTTGCACTCCACCACCATAAGAGGCCTGGCCTGCCTGTCGTACACCATTATGTCACAACGCATCTGCTTGTCTCCAAGGCGTATACCCACCTCGCTCATCATCATATGCATCGGCACTTGAAGAGACTTGACCAGCACTCCTATGCACCACTGCCGTACTCTCTCTTCAGGAGTGAGTGCGACATTCTTCTTTCTTAGGGGGTCAAATATGGTCTGCATGACATGCAAATATAGTCAAAATATTGTTAGATTTGCACAACAGAAAAACCATCATGAGAAAAAGAAGCGAAGATATGAAGATAGTCTACGAAGACAGGTCACTGATCGTCGTGGACAAACCGTCCGGTCTGCTGACAATGTCGACAGGACAGTCCGGTGAAGAAACCGCCTACACGATGCTGACGGACTATGTCAGAGGATCCGGAAGGATATTCATCGTACACAGGATCGACAGGGATACGTCGGGGCTTCTTGTCTTTGCAAAGGATCAGGATACAAAACTCGCCCTGCAGGAAAACTGGGACGAGGCGGTTCTCGAAAGGAAATACATAGCCATCCTGGAAGGAGACATCGATGACGACGAAGGATGGATAGATACATGGGTGTATGAAAACCCGAAATCCATGAAGGTCCACTGCTACGCAATGAGGCAGGATGATGCACCGGACAGACCGCCTGAGAAAGAGTGGAAATACGCATCAAGCCATTGCAGGTCAATGGAACATCTCACCATCGGAGGTGAAAGATACACTAAGGTGGAATTCGAACTCGAGACCGGACGAAAGAACCAGATCAGGGTACATTCGGAATGGATAGGCCATCCGATCGCAGGAGACCGCAAATACGGGGCTCGTACCAATCCGTTCGGCCGTCTTGCCCTCCATGCCCACACACTGTCATTCATCCATCCCTGGACAGGAAAGACAATGAAATTCACATCTCCCCTGCCGAAATCACTCAGAAACGCCCATTAAAAGCAATTCCTTGGCCGCTGTTGCCTCCCACGACAGTTCAGACGGAAGTTCCTGACACACAGGACCTGCAAGCCTTTCAACAACCTTTTCTGCAAACCTTGCAGGGAAGGTTTCAGCAGGCTCAAGCGAAACGACAGAATCCCTTCCGATGACCTCAGCCACACCGCCAACATCGGAACCTACCACAGAAGCACCGCATCTGACAGCCTCAGCACAGACCAGCGGAAGTCCCTCATTGAGACTCGGCAAGACCATCACATCTATACAGTTCATAACAGACGGCATGTCATCAGAAGGCACGTTACCAAGGAACTGAACATCAAGGGCGTCGTCCTCCAGCAGCGGAGGCACCACTTCATCCCGTTTCTTTCCGTCACCGACAAGGAAGAACTTCAACGGCCCTTCAAAGCGCCTGCGTACCTCATGAAATATAGGACGGAGTGAATTCACATTCTTTACCGCCACAAGGCTGCCCACAAAAGCCACCACTCTCTCATCATCTGACAAGCCGTATCCATCCCGAAGGGTCTTCCTTTTGCTGTCGTCAAAACGGACAAAGGCTTCGGAGACCCCATTATAAAGAACATCCTTACGGGCGTTGGCGGTAATGTTGTCGGACAGATGCATCAAAGCCCTGCTTACAAAGAAATTGCATGACGCAGCCTCCATCAACTTACACGTATCCGCACCTATCAGTCTGTTGCGGACGGCATGCGTATGTATGTCAGACCCATGCCAAGTGACATAGAACGGCTTTCCATACTTCTTGTGGAAATCATAAGCCACAAGTCCTCCGGCGAAGGAATGGGCTATTACAGCATCATATTCCTTCAAAAGAGCTGAAGTCCTGTCGATAAACCGGCTGAACAGGACAGGCCTTCTCTTCAGTTTCTCGACCGTAATATGATCGATGATGGAGAAGTCGTACCATAACATCTTGTATGATATGCCGTCCACGACTACACGATCGACCTTTCCGGATATATATGGGGTATGCCTCACTTTGCGAGTGAACGGAGTGTCCCAACTATGTATGCAATAGGCATCCACCTCGCATTTTCCTGACTTCAGAAGATGCAGGATGCGGTTGTGCGCGGCGTTGAACATGCCTTTCCTGTCAAAGGGGCTGCTCTCGAATATGACTGCAAACTTCATTTCCTTTTAACTTTGAAGAATGAAACTACCGATGATAGCAATCTGTATACAGATAATGAAAACCCGATGTTCCCCAACCTGTAAAGCAGGATATTGAAAATCTGACCTGGGCGGATCGAGAAGACTCCCAGCCTTTCGTCGTTATACATCAGCCCGTAGACCCACGAAAGGTAACTCTCCTTCAGCAAAGCGGTCCTGCGGGTCAGGAATATATTCAATATACGGCATACATACCTGGCTATCACATCCTTATGGTACAATGTCTGAAGTTTCGCACTGGTAGGATAACGCGACGAAAGGACCAGGATGGTATCGGCATATGCCGGCAGAAACCTGCGCAGATACATCAGATGGCAGTCAGACCCGACATCGCTTCCCAACGATCCGCTACGCAGATGGTAGGCATATACAGGAGTATCACAGACACTTGCAGACCGGGCGGAAGCAAGGAAGGAAAAGACGAATAGTTTGTCTTCCGCATAACTGAGATTCTCGCAGAACTGCAGATCACCTATTGCCTTGCGCCTGAACATCTTGGCCCACGGAGCATCAAGAGTCTCGCAATTACGACGGATATTATCATCGAAGAACATGGCCATATCGTCTCCTTCATATTTCTTTCTGCGTAACGGAATGACCTCCCTGTCAGGGATTCCGCCGATGAATATCCTGTATCCTCCCATCACGAAATCGGCGCCATCGGCGACTGAAGCAAGAGATTGCATGGCGTCAGGAAGAAGAGCATCATCCGAATCAAGGAACATCACATATTCTCCCTTGGCCATGTTCATGCCCGCATTTCGTGCGGAACTCACTCCCCCGTTCGTCTTGTGTATGGTCCTGAAACGGGAATCTGTGGATGAATATCTGTCGCATATCAGCGGAGAGGAGTCGGTGCTTCCGTCATCCACAAGTATGACCTCATACGATGCGAAGCTCTGGCTCAACACGCTGACAAGACATCTGTCCAGCCATTCCTCCGCATTGTACACGGGAATCACCACGCTTATCTTCACTTTATCCATACCTTTTTATTTCAACGACTTCCTGAGGAATTCCATGGAAGTCTTCCTCATCCGGTCAAGTTTACAATCAACCGATTCCCAGTCTATTCCGGACAGGTAGTATTCTCCGTCATCATCAGGATCGAGACCATGGACATATCTGTCATCAAGGGAGAAGAGTTCAAGAAGGGAATTTATCCTCGTAAGTCCCCTTCCGACATTGCCCAGTACGATAAACGGCTTGTGGAACAGAAGAGCCATCACGCATCCGTGGAATGAATCGGTGATGACAAAACCGGCATCTTCAAAGCATGCGAGCCACTCTTCGAGAGGTGGGGCCACACGGTCTTTCAACGGCACATTCCTGTCAGTCGGAGCCACGGAAATGTCATGAACACCGTCTGAAACCCATTTTGAGGCACGGGCCACCACTGCGTCCTTTTCCTTCGTACGATCGAGAAGATACACCAATGCCTTTCCTTCAGCCGGACGACGCGCTGCGCCTGAGGCAATCTTTCCATATGACTCAGCGTCAAGAAGCATCACAGGATCAAGGACATGTACCGCCTTGTCGCAATCCAGCCACTCGTCGCATATCGTCACTGCGCTGTCCTCACGGACGGACACCGCATCAAAGCGCCCCAGAAGACGGGAGCAAGCCTCCAACTGCTCGTACGTATATTCCAACTGATCTGTTCCGAAGGATGCCGCATAAGCTATCCTCCTTACATTCCATCCGGCCGTGAAAGCAAGGAAGGCATCCTCTATCTTTCCGAAATATTTCGGTCTCCACACCTGGTCGCTGCCTGCTATGAACGCATCATACTCCCCTATACCGATATCGCCATACTTTTCCAGCACTCTTGGATTGACATAGGTCTCTGTAAACCTCGAAACTTCGGAAGCGATTACAGGCAGTTCCCTGATGAGACGTTTCTCACGGAAGACTTCGGGCCCTTTGCCGAACGAGACGATGTTCTGCACCATCCTTCCGGCATAGATGAAAGGCATCTTCCATGAAGGAGGAAGACTTATCTTTATCTTCCTGTCCAGTACTTCTGCTTCATGTCCCATGTCTTCCAGGGCACTCTTCAATGCATATGCCTGCAGTATACCGCCATAATTGACATGCAACGGCAATGTCACGATCGCTATCTTCATCTCATGATCCTCCTCTTTATCCTGGACAGGAAAGTATGGAAGCGCTTATACAGTTCATTGATTCCGTACCTTCTTACCACAAATGTACGCATATATCTTATGATATCCTTGGACGAATGAACTCCCTTGAAGAATTCATCCCTTCTTTCCGGGATATCGACATGGAGAGCAAAGCCACCGTTATCCGTCCTTGCCGATTCCGTATCAACAGGGAATAACTGAAAGCCGCAGTTAACGGAATCAAGCATTTCCTGTCCCAGAAGCGTATTTACAGTCACGAGTGAAGCACCTTTGTCATCATCAAGATCCGGGACAGTCCTTGCAACATTCCAAAGATCGGCAAGCGTCAGGTCGCTCCCGCTCCTTCCGTTTCGGGAAG
>CAZYCJ010000021.1:0-30658 GCA_964645495.1 uncultured Muribaculaceae bacterium | reverse complement strand
GTTAATGTTAATGTCTTCTTTTACAAAAATAACATCAATCTGTGACACGCTTTTTGCGTCAGCCACCCGGCAACAGTCGGCAAGGTGCAGCGAGCCTCTACAAACAGCTCGGCGGAACCTTGCCGAACTGTAACCGCCGAGGCGCGTATATCGAGGCGGTGATGCCAAATGAGCCGCTATGGCTCATCCCATATGCAAACATAGTAACTCATAATTAGAAATGTACTGGATACGTGTTATGAATTGGCACAGCCCCATGTATAGGATTAGGAACAAAGATAGAAACATTGTAATAATTTTTGCTTGCAGTCACATATATAGCATTTAATTCTCCACCATATGCAGAATTTCCAAGCACTAAATCATTCATGTATCCTCCTATATTTTCACTAGCCACACCTATAGCCTCAACTGTGTTTGGCTTATTAAATCTAGATGCCATCTGGTTTGCAGCCAGATATGTTGTCGAAGATATTGCTCCAGCAGTAGCACCAGCAACGGCCCCATTAAGAGCAAAGCACCAAAGGTTGCCTTTTCTCTCGTCACCCATAGCATGATACATTGCACCGCGTGTGACATTACCTGCAACGCCAGCAGCACCACTATATAGTGTAGATGACATTACAAATGCTTTCTTCGGGTCAATGTTTAATTGAGACAGAATATCTTGTAATGGATTATAAGTGTAAAGACCACCAGCTACGGCATTAGATGCCAAGCCCGATACTCCCTCAATCATTGCTTCTTTACCTACTTGTCCCCAATCAATAGTTTCTCCAGGAGCCCACTCTTCTGATAATTTAGATGATGCACCTGTTAATGCATCTCCTACAGAAGAAGCTGCTGTTGTCACCGCTAAGGTCGCAGCAGTAGACAGTCCCCAGGTTGCTGCGAATTGAGGCATAACAGAAGATAGTGCACCAGCAGCAAATCCTGTTCCAAGAAGCATAAAGAACTCACCTGCATTATTTATATTATCTCGATTTTGTATAATATTTATTACTGCCCCTATAGTTCCTCCTATTAAAATATGCCACCAAATTTGGCCATTTTCATCGACATATACAAGCGGATTATTCAAACAATATGAATATCTGTTGAAATTCTGTGTAAAATCCGGCATCTGAACGAATGGGTCTGGAGAAAGGAAGCGGCCGAGGACAGGATCGTACAGTCGGGCGTTCATATTGATGAGACCAAACCAAGTTAGGTGTTCGTGTCCGGTATAACCTCGTCCGAGCATCAGTTCCGGTTCAGTTCCGAGAGAATAGATTTCCTTTGTTTCCGGATTTCTCAATCTGCCCCAAGGATCATAACTATTCTCTTCCACAAGAGTACCATCTGATGTGGCAATATGGGTAATATTTCCAAGATAATCTCGTCCGATGTTATAGAAAGTCCACGCCCCCGAGCCTTCCTTGACATATACTGCTGGTGCAGAATATGCATCACCTCCGAGGTAAAGTCTTTCGGTAGTTCCGGTTGGTGTTACATCCAGCTCATACTGATTACCGATATAATATCTTGAGAGAACGGATGCTGCACCATCAGAAACATTCATCTTGACTCTTGCTCCATCTCCATTATAAGTAAATGCAGCACTCCTTCCACCTTCTGTCATAATCGAAGGACGGCTATAGCAAGTGTATGTTACATTCTGTACTCTTGAAGGCACAACATCGTCTTCCAGAGTCAATGAGGTCACCTGATATGGCTTAGCACTGTTGTCGTAAGTCATATCTCCGACAGAGTCTATACTTGTGATGTTTCCGTTGTCTGAATATGTAATCTCTCTTTCATCAATTACTGTCAATCGGTTCAATGCATCATATCCGAATGTCTCGGTCTGGTTTCGGAGATTATCTGTTCTTGACATCAGGTTACCTTTCAACGGGTCGAATGAATATGAGTAATCCATTACTGATCCCATTGTCCTTCGAGTCGGCATTCCATACGCATTATATGAATAGGTGCGTGTAATCCCTCCTGTAGCGACAGATGTCGGCTGTCCGAACTCATTCTCTCCATTAATCAGACGTATATGTGTACCCTGTAGGCCTATTCTGATATTTGTTCCATTAGAGTAAGCAAAATTCTCTGTTGCAATTATTCCATTCTGCGATTCGTATGCAATAGAGTTTACATTGCTTCCGGTAGTATATGTAAATGTTTTCTTCAGCCATTTACCATCCGGGACAGTTTCTGTCATTGTCAGAACTCTATCATACCCGTCATAGGTATATGATTTCGACGTCCCGTTTGAAGAAGTTTCTGATGCGAGAAGTCCATCAGCACTATAGACGTAGTCTGTCGTATACTCTCCCGGTCGCTCAACCTTTGTTGTTCTACCATACTTATCGGAATATGTGATGACACTTCCGTTAGGATTTGTATGGGTCGAAACAGAACTTCCGTCGTAATTGAATACTATATTATCGGTTTGTGTGCCGGCGCTCGGATCGACAACCTTTATCCTTCTGCCATAATCATCATATTCGAAAGTAGTGCTCAACCCACCTGAAACCGTCACCTTTGACGGCTGGCCATCTGCACGCAAAGAATAATCAATAGTTCCACCGCCATCCTGTACCTTTACAACTTGTCCTTTGGAATCGACAGTCTTGATAGACCAGACTCCATTTTTTGACTCGGTTGTTGATTCGTCATCGTATGCCCAGGTAGTTATGTTTCCCGACGCCTGAGTATATGATTCCGGCCTTAAATACTCATCATATGTATAAGTATTCCATAAGGATGCTTCTAAAGTACTCTTGAATGGTAATGATACCTTCTGAATCTGACCATTCCTTCCATAAACCTTATCTGTAAAGAGCCAGAGACCATTATATCGAATAGAGCCGCTTCTGACTTCACGTCCTGCCGCGTCATAATGCACAATCTGCTTTGGCTTGCCTGTAACAGAAGATGTTACAGTATAGCATCCTATACCTCCCCAAGCCTCAGTTGTTGAGGATACCGAGCCATCTGGCATCGTACGTGATATCAGTTTTCCCCAATAATCATACTCATCTGTTGTTGTTCTACCTTTATGGTCTGTTATTATAAGAGGGTTACCAAACTTATTGTAGTTTGCAAAAGTTGTAGTCTGCCCCAATTCATTTGTTATACTTTGAAGATTAATGCCATTGCTGTCATAGGCATATGTCTTCCCAATAAATTCTGTAGCATTATAAGGCGCTACCATTTCTGACAAAATGTTCCCATAAGTGTCATATGTCCAGCGGATTTCTCTTTTCTTATTCAGTGAAGATGTCGACGCACCAACATACTCTACACAGGTGACGGGCTGTTGCAGGTCGTTATATGTATATATTTGTTTTTCATACCAGAATTTCTGTTGGGATGGAATAATATCCGCTTTGAGATCTGATGCCAATGCTCCTAGTACATAATTCGCTGCTGTATATTTATGCTCATATTCATATGAGTGGGTTTTTACCGCTTCTACTGTAGTACCTGTTCCGTATGTAATTGCGACAGTTTTAGGATAATCAAACTCCCCGTATGTATATGATGTGGTAGTTGTAATGTTAGTTAAAGTGTTGAGATTTATTTCCTTAGTCAAACGAGGATTCAGTTTGCCGTATGTTGTAGTATTTGCATCGTATGTATAATCAGTAATATTGTATGGATCATCCTGAGTCATCCTATGCCCAAGCACCAACCTTGTAGTAACCCCCATACTCTCAGGACCCCTAGTCTCTATTGTTACCAGTTCCTTATTTGTTGTATTCCTGAAGTTAGTTGTCCTTACCTTGCCAAAGCCACAGAATCCTAATCCTTTAGTATGCACACATGCATCGAAATAAGTATAATACAAATTTGTCAGCATTGATGCCTCTGTCTGAGACGACGACAGATAACTCTGGGTGTTGTAAAGTAACTGTAATGGGAATCTACACTTTGCATACCCATTTGATTTCGAATATGTACGACTGGTATCTACCTGATATACATAATCAGAACCAGCCATATTGGCATAGTTGTTAATTGTTGTGGCACCAAGGCTATTTGTGAATTTTGTGATTAATCTATCAGATGATAAGTCTTGTGAAAATTTATAAATGTTTACATAGTAATCTTCAATTGTGATAAAATCACTCATAGCGTTATAGCCCATCATATTACACGGAACGAACTGAGTGCTTTCAGTAAAGGACTGAGAGGAGGTGATGCGGTTTGAATAAACATAACTACCTTTCTCATTCAAGTATATATATGCTGTAGTACCATTTCTTTGGATAAGATCGGCAAGACCGTCCTCGTTAATGTCAAAAAACATATATTTATCACCCTCATTCTTACCTTGAAGGTTAATCATCTTTGAAACAAAGGACTCACCATTATATTGATATACATACCAGTATAGCGAGGTACCAATGGGTTCTCGTGCTATATCAATATAACCATCTCCATTTATATCGGTAAAATGATATTCAGCATCAGATAATGTGCTGGATGTAATGCCTGTTATAGTCTTCGTTAATGAAATAGTTGAACCATTCCGATTGTATACATTCAATCCGGAAGAAGTGGCATGGCATATTTCCGTTTTACTATCTCCATCTATATCGATGCAGAATAAGTTATCTTCGAGGCCAAGAGACAGGAAGTTGGTTTCAGAAATCTCATAACCAGAGTCAAGATTAATTAATGATGCATATGAAGTTCGCGATGCACCTAAATGATCTGTATTGTATGATATTGTCAGCAATTGCGGCTTACCCTCTCCGTTGAAATCTCCGAAATGATAACTACGACACATCGGACTGATAAGATCACCATCGTCAACAATACCATTAACAGTAACATTAAATGTCTTTTTTTGAGAGATTTCCCCAGAAGATGCATTATATCCATATACGGTTATCTTTAATGTGGTTGTTTCTGAGCTAGTCGAAGTACCATTAAAATTAACTTTCACAATCTCATCCACACCGTCTCCATCCACATCAACTGCATTTATACACTGAAAACCTTCACCTACAGTAATACTATTATTTACATCACTAATATAAGAAAGTTTAGGAGCTACAAGAACGACTTGATCTGCAGCATACTTGCTTCCATATTGATAATGATATTCCTTCCACCATAATGCTCCAGATTTTTTACTTGCAACAATATCATATGTGCTGAAGTCCGGCAATATCATAACACCGTCTTTATAACTATTCGGCAGATATTTTCCTCTGTTGTATATGAACTCAACATCACCGGATGTTGAAAAATATGTAGATAGGAATAAATAATCGTCCTTTCTGATATCCTTTGTTACAGTTCCACCGTAATAGTTGTTATTTCCATATGTAAAGGTCAGTGGACGTAACTGTTCTCCAGAAGAGTTTGTACATCCTATTGATGTCAATAAATTGGCTCCATCTTTCAGTTCGTGAGTCAGGGCATATGTACACAGGGTTGAGCCGTTGCTAATAGAGGTAATGCTCTTAAGTATGTAGTTCTGATATGAGGACTGCCCAGCAATATATCTTGTATGGTAGTCCGTTCTGGTAGAATAACTGAAATTAATTCTACCGACATATGAACTATTGTTCTTGTGTTTATATTGAATTGATGTTACTCTGTAATCCGAGTTAGTGTTACTATAGGTGTATGTGATTTGATTACCGAGTCTGTCTTCCCAAAGAGTTATAGGGTAAACTGTCTTCGCGGAAGTGTTGGTTGTGATTCCATAAGTCGCCTTTGAACCATCCGGATAAAGCACTGTGAAATAACAGACAGCACTGGCTGACATATGCTTCTTTACAAGAATATGCCCTTTCGCAGTTTCCAACTGATATTCTGATGATAAAGAGGAATCATCATTCTGTACCAATGGCACACCATCTAACAAATAAGCCCCATTCGTACCGCTTAGAGTTGCCGGCGCAACAGTTCCGTGATAATACTGGTTCTTATCTGTCAGAGTGATGGATGATAAACCGCCAATACTCCAGCCGAAGCCAGCCAATCCATTGCCCGCCTGACTATTATATTGAAGGCTGATCTGAGGAGGAAAGTCTGACATCGGAGACACCATAATAGGAATATCATAAATTCGTCCGCCATATGGAGTAATATCCTCCTGATATGGTATCTGCCCGACAGCATATCCAGTATTGTCATCAGACAATGTCATTACTGAATAATCATCATTCCCAGTCAATAGAGTGGCTTCCAGACTTGCCTGCTGAATCTCTTCAGATGTGGCCACCTTCAAGAAATCTATAACAGGCTCAATCTTAGTTTTATCTGCATTGGGATTTGGTATGCCAAAATCGAATCTTTGCAGAGGCATTACCTCAAGGGAGTCACTTGAGCTGATCGATGTCGTATCTGTCTGTGCAAATGCATAGTCCTTGCCTGCAAAAATGCAGGCAAGAACCATTAAAGATATCGACATCAATTTGTTAAATGCATCTCTAAAGGTTATCATATTCGTTTCTGTTTTGTATTAATTATTTGAGTTATAATCGCAGGATACTCAACGGAGCATAGAAAGAACTGATGCTTTTGCACCGAAGGATTACCAATCAACTCTTTGCCTGACATATCACCATTGTCAGACCTTAAAACGTGATAGATTTCCTTACTACAATAAAGTAGATCCTGCCTGAAATCGAGTTCTGGAATTTTTGATTCCGTGACAGCCTGCAGTTCCACAACAGCAGCGACTTCAATCGATGAAGTTCTTGTAGTCCTGTTGCCGGCATCATCATAACTATAAGTAATGACAGTCTGTGCCATAGCGGATACCGGTAATACAATGAAAACCAGTAATAGTAACTTTAGTCGATTCATAACATATGCGTTTAAATAATGTTTACTCTCTCTTAGAGATTTTCGTTCTTCCCCTTTTTAGCATCTATAATAGGCTAAAATATGGTAAAGATCCCTTCACCATAGTATTTATCAGACCATATAACCAGAACATAATTGCCCAAGACCTCCGGCATCGGTATTAAGCACGTTGACATACCATCACATACTGCCATTTGATCCACTATTTGGTTTTTTGAATCTACAATATATATGTCAAAATCTCCAATACCATAACATTCCAGCTCTAGAATCCCTGAATTATAGTCAGCATAGGCTATCACATTAGTTGAAATGTCCCGCATGATTTCAGTGTGCTGCGTAGAGCGCACGATATGGATTTCTTTGCGGCTCTCTTGTGGCTCGTTATTGTCGGCCCAAAGTGTAAGACCGACACACATCATCGAAAAAATTGTAAGAAAACGTTTCATAAAAAATTGTTTTTAGTTTGTTGAAGCAAAAGTATTATGACCTATGTTTAATCTGCAAATAAAGTATCTAATGAGGGGTACATTGTAATTAATTGACTATCAATACATTGCCCCCCCCGAGTAGTTTTGCAAATTTTGCGGGGTACAGAAAAACCTCCTGATAACATTCTAATTATCAGGAGGTTATATAGCATTAAACTGCAGATTTTCAGATTAGAAAAATCTAGTCAAATTCTTGCATCTTTTTTTGTAAAAATGCGTCAATTTTATTCTTTTTCTCAACATCCAGTTTCTTTCTTAGCACTGCACTAATATTATATATGGATGGTTTGTTAAGGTACGCCAAAATCTCACTACCATTTAGGCCGATACAATATAGGCAACAATACTCAATCTCTTCATCTGTAAGACCTTTCTTTTTTAGATAAGCAAGGAATTGAGGATGGGCTATATGAAAAGAAGCGCGTGTTGAGTTAAGGAAGTGTGCTTGATCAGCCATAAGCCTCGCCAACTCATTATATGCAACTGTCGTAAAACTACCAGATATGTTTGCTGCCACAAAATTATTCAACACGTTGAGTCTTTCTTCTACTAATCGGCAAACGTCCTTATCTAATTTGTTCTCTTGCAAAGCCTTTTTCAAACGTTTGATATCCTTACAGGTTGCTTTATACATTTCCACATACTTGTCCTTCTCCGCCTCCAATTCTTGTCGTTCTAATTGTTCTGCTTGCAGCCTACGCTCAACTCCTTCCATTTCGACTTTATGCATTTTTCGTTCAAGCATAAGGCCTTTTCTAATACGTCCGCCAATAATAATTACAAGAAGGAGAACAATAAACAATGTCAATACGGATATTACGATTGTATAATTCTTTCTGAGCAGGCGAGTCTCAGCATCAATTCTTTCCTCAATGAATCTAGCATCAGTCACATATAAATCTGCATCCCTTTTACTATTGAAATTGACATATAATTTATATGAATCTAAAGCACCTTTATAATCCTCCATACTCTCTTTAACTAAGGCACTTATGTAATAGAATGCCGCATCAGTTTCACCACCATACTTTAAATAATTGCTTAACGCCAATGAGGCATCTTCATATTGGCCAAGATGAAAGTATGTTTCTGCGACAGATATCCAATGTATTATTTCAGGATTATCAATATCATTGAAATATTGCTTGAGTAAATTCTCGCGAGATAAATTATCCTTGTCAGCATACAAGAACAACATTCCTGAATAATACTTACTTTTTTGAGATATGGTTAAGGAGGGCCAAAATTGTTTGAACTTGTTTAGGTTCGCTCCAGCATTTATTGTGTCCCTGACTTGAAGATACCCAGTTAGAACACCGTTAATAGCATTCAAATACCGCGTAGTATCCTTTGCTAATAAAAAGGCAGAAGCCGATTTTTGAGCAGCGTCTATCAGATTTTCCGTATCGTAGAGATAATTATATACATGCATCTTAGCATTATATAGAAGACCTACAGCTACTAGGCTCTTGCATTTATCAGCATATTGTTCCGCTTTTACAAAATGAGTCATTGCTTTTTCATAGTCACCCATATTCATTGCAATGCGTCCCAAATAGTAATAGGTCTTCAGCCTATCGTCTGCTGTACCGTGATTGGTATAATAAGTAGCAGCTGGAGCAATAATACTATCATTAGTTACGTCGATATAGTTCTTATCCAAAGCCATAGAGTACAATAAAGCATACTTGGCTTGTGTTTTCCGTGTCGTCAGTTCATCAACATCAATAGCCTCAAGTGCTTTCAAGGCCAATTCTGGATGCTCATCCATATATACATCAGCCCTATGGAGTTTAGCTTCAACATCCTTAGTATTCTTGCACCCCTGAAGAGCAAGTAAGATAACTCCTGTAGTAAGTATGTAAAAGTATCGTTTCATTACCGTCAGTGTTTGAAGATACTGGCTATATGGCGTCTACATGAAGACCTCATCGTGGACACACTATGCTTCTCACTTTGGAGTATGTGAGAGATCTGAATCGTGGTGCACCCTATACCGGAAAGGAAGATGATGGACTTCTTCAGATCAGACACCGGTAACTTCAGAATCTTCTTCATCACCGGATACTTCCGGATGAACTTATCTGAAGAGATCACATCAAACACCTTCCTGCGGTGAGCAAGTGTAATCCTGTCTACATGCTGCTTGAGGTCATCATGAAACTTTTGGCATTTGTCGTAGGAAAGAGGACACAATCCGTTGATTGACTCCTCCTTAATCTCTGTCAATGTCTCCGACACGACAAGCAGAAGGATGGCCAAGGCCAGGGATTTATAAGAACTTTTCATGATGGTGATATTTAAGGATTAAAAATTCCGCTGCTTTGATAAATACTGCGCTCGGTGAAATGTATACGGAATGGTCTCCGTACCCGCAACAGAATTCATAAAACCTTTTCTTCACGACTCTCATGAATCATTACAAATATAATAAAATATGTCGGTCTTCAAAAGAATTTGACAATATTATTGACGAAATATCAATAACATCACAGTCGAATACACAAAGCATCCCGTACTGCTTCTGAATACAGTACGGGATGCTGTTCATATTAAAAATCCTTGCAAAGTAATTATTCTTTCTGAAGGAAACCCTTCTCGATGAGTTTCTCGGCTATCTGGACGGCGTTGGTCGCGGCTCCCTTGCGGAGATTGTCGGCTACACACCAGAAATTGAGGCCGGACTTGACCGAAGGATCCTTGCGGAATCGTCCTACAAACACATCGTTCTTGCCCCACGCGTAAAGCGGCATAGGATATACATTGTTTGCAGGGTCGTCCTGAAGGGTCACGCCAGGAGTTTCCTCCATGATCCTGCGCACATCCTCAAGAGTGAATTCCTTTTCGAATTCGAGGTTGATTGACTCCGAATGTCCTCCCTGGACAGGCACGCGCACTGTTGTAGGCGACACTCCGATGCTGTCGTCAGCAAAGATCTTGTGTGTCTCATTGACCATCTTCATCTCCTCTTTTGTATATCCTGTCTCAAGGAACGAGTCGATATGAGGGAGGATGTTCTGGTCTATAGGATGCGGATATACTGCAGGATATTCTCCCCACTTTCCGCCTTCGCGTTCAGCGGTCATCTGATCCATGGCCTTATATCCTGTACCCGTAACTGACTGATATGTAGACACTACGATACGCTTGATCCTGTAGGCCTTATGAAGAGGCCAGATCGGAAGGAGCATCTGGATAGTCGAGCAGTTAGGGTTTGCGATGATATAGTCAGAGTCTTCGATGACGTCTCCGTTGATCTCAGGAACGACGAGTTTCTTTGTCGGATCCATGCGCCACTGCGACGAATTGTCCACTACTCTGGTACCCACTTCTGCAAATCTCGGAGCGAGTTCTGCGGATGTGCTTCCGCCTGCAGAGAAGAGCGCGAGGTCAGGACGCGCCGCTATCGCATCCTCTGCGCTTACCACAGTCCATTCCTTTCCCCGGAATGTAATCTTGCGTCCTACCGACTTTGCAGAAGCAACCGGCAGGAGTTCCGTTACAGGAAAGTTCCTCTCTGCGAGGACTTCCAGCATTCTGGTGCCCACCAGTCCTGTGGCACCGACTACAACTACTTTCATATTTTCTACTTTATATCTTTAAATAACTTCAATCAACTTATCACTTCTTTCTAAGACGTGCGTAATATGAAAATATTAACTACGTTACCTCTCCCCTAAATCCCCTCTCTCGGAGAGGGGACTTGCTCGACTCGCTCCGCTCGCTCGTCATCGACGAAGTCGCTGAAACGAAGTGAAAGAAATGACAATTTACAGGGCGGCGGCAAGGTCGGCGATAAGGTCATCGACGTTTTCTATGCCGACAGAGAGACGGAGCATGTTAGGGTATACTCCTGCCGCCACCTGCTCCTCAGGACTGAGTTGAGAATGAGTGGTAGAAGCAGGGTGTACGATAAGCGACTTCGCATCTCCTACACTGCCCACATGGAGGATGAGTTCCAGACGAGTGACAAGCGCTGCGGCAGCCTCGAAACCACCCTTCACACGGAAGGTGAGCACACCGCCGAATCCATGCCTGAGATACTTGCATCCGAGTTCATGGTAAGGATTGCTCTTGAGACCGGGATAGTTCACGCTTTCGACCGCAGGATGCTTCTCAAGGAATTCCGCCACCGCGAGCGTGTTGTCGCAGCATCTTTCAGCACGAAGCGAAAGGGTCTCCAGACCTTGGAGCATCAGGAATGAATTGAACGGAGATGCTGCCGGGCCGATATTGCGAAGACCATCCACGCGGACGCGTCCTGCAAACGCTGCGGGACCGAATACATCCTTATATACGAGTCCGTGGTAACTTTCGGAAGGTGCGGCAAGAAGAGGGTACTTCTCCGGTGTCCAGTCGAAGTTTCCTCCGTCCACCACCACTCCGCCGAGGGCAGTTCCATGACCGCAGATCCATTTTGTCGCCGAATGGATGGAGACATTCGCACCCCATTCGAAAGGACGGAAGAGGTATCCTCCCATGCCGAAGGTGTTGTCCACCATCACGCATATGCCTTTGCGGCGGGCCATCTCTACGATAGGCTCATAGTCCGGAATATTGAAGGCAGGATTGCCGAGGTTTTCCAGATATATGGCCTTGGTATGGCTGTCCACAAGCGGTTCCATATCCTCAACGCGATCGCTTTTGGCAAAGCGGACTTCGATGCCCATGTCGCGGAGAGTGATGGCGAACATGGTGAATGTTCCACCATAAAGGAATGGCTGTGCCACAATATTGTCACCAGGTCCGCAGATGTTTGTGATAGAGAGGAATACAGCCGACTGGCCTGATGATGTCGATACAGCTGCCACACCGCCTTCAAGGGCAGCCATACGCTTCTCGAACACATCGTTGGTGGTGTTTGTGATGCGGGTATATATGTTTCCTGCGCGCTTGAGTTCAAAGAGTTCTGCACCGTACTGCATGTCGTCAAAGGTATATGCTGTGCTCTGATAGATAGGCACGGCGGTTCCTTTTGAGACAGGGTCGATTTCCTGTCCGGCCCTGACCTGCAGGGTCTCGAATCTGTAATTTTTCTTTTCCATAATCTACATTATTATGTCGTTTAACACTCCTGAGGCAGTCTGATAGGCCCCGGCTCCTGCGCCCTGGATGACCAGAGGTGACGGATAGAAGTCGGTCTGGATGAGGGCGGCGTTGTCTGTACCGCAAAGATTGAAGAGCGGATGCTCCTCTGAGATGCTCTCAAGGCCGATCTTTGCCCTGTAGCCGAAAGGCGACGCCTCGTCCTTCACAAGGGAGGCCACAAACCTCTGTCTCAGACCATTTGCGGCAGCCTCATTGTAGCGCTCGGCAAACATGCTCTCGTTCTCGGCAAGTTTCTTATAGAACGCCTCGACATCTCCCTCGAAGAACTCCTCAGGAAGGATAGGAGTGATGTCCACATCCTTCTCGTCAATGCCCACTCCTGCCTCGCGAGAAAGGATCATGAGTTTACGGAGCACATCGCGTCCGCTGAGATCAAGGCGCGGATCCGGTTCGGTATAGCCGGCCTCCTGTGCCCTGCGTACGATTTCAGCGAAGGTTCCGCCTTCTCCGCCGGCGTAATTGCTGAAGATGTAGTTGAGCGTTCCGCTGAGGACAGCCTCGATACGGACTATCTCGTCACCGCTATGTACGCTGCGGGAAATGGATTCGAGGATAGGCAGGGCCGCACCGACGGTGGTCTCGTATCTGAGGGTCGCACCGATTTCGATGGCCGCCTCCTTCAAGGCTGCATACTGCTTGTATGGAGACGAGAAAGTAATCTTGTTGCAGGCCACCACAGAGTATCCCCTCTTGAAGAGGTTCATGTACTTGAACGCAATGTCTGCAGAGGCGGTACAGTCCACGAAGACGGAGTTCTCGAGAGACAGTCCCGCAAGTTGGGTGAAATAGGCCTCATCGGCAGAACTTGTTCCATTGTCCAGCTGCTTCTTGATGTCACTGAGGTCCAGGCCGCCCTTGTCGATGATGAACTTCCTGCTGTTCGAAAGTCCGCAGACATGGAGGCGTCTTCCTGTGCGGGCCGCGATCTTGTCTCTGTTCTTGGCGATGATGTCCACAAGCGCCTTTCCCACCACTCCGTAACCGGCGATGAAGAGATTGATGTCCTTTCCACTTCTCCTGTCGAAGAATTCGTTGTGGATGGTGCGGATGGCGGCCTCAGCGTCCGAGGAGGAAATGATCACGGAAATGTTTCTCTCAGAAGATCCCTGCGCAGTCGCACGGACAGGGATGCTGTTGCGTCCGAGGGCGGCAAGCATACGGCCTGTCGCGCCCGTCTGGTTCAACACGTCATCTCCGACGAGGCAGACGATCGAGAAACCCTTCTCCACTTTCAGAGGATTAAGTTTTCCGAGCGAGATTTCGTATGCAAAGCATCTGTCAGCGGCCTCGCGCGCCTTTTCCGCATCCGTCTCCGACACGGCGATGCACATCGTGTGAACTGAAGATGCCTGAGTGATGAGGATAATGTTTATGTCATTCTGGCTGAGAGTCTCGAAGAGGCGGCTCGAGAATCCAGGGATGCCGACCATGCCACTACCTTCGAGTGAAAGAAGAGCGATCTTGTCGGAATTAGAGATGCCGATGACCTTATCCTTGCTTCGAGGCGGATTCTTCTCGATGAGAGTTCCGTGAGCATCAGGCTCAAATGTATTCTTCACATAGATAGGGATGCCCTCTGCCACTACCGGCTGGATTGTCGGAGGATAGATGACCTTTGCTCCGAAGTGCGAGAGTTCGAGGGCGGCCTTGTATGAGATGTGGCTGATGGTGCGGGCGGTAGGAACGACCTTCGGATTCGAGGTCATCATTCCCGATACGTCAGTCCAGATTTCGAGGATGCGGGCCTTGCAGCCGACCGCAAAAAGTGCTGCGGTATAGTCCGAGCCTCCGCGTCCGAGGGTCGTCGTACGTCCCTGCTTGTCTGAGGCGATGAAACCAGGCACCACAAAGAGTTGGGTGATCGGATTGCCTTCGACCATTTCGTTGACACGGTAATATGTCTTCTGGACGTCTACGATGTTCTTGTCGCCTCTTGCCACCGTGCGGACGATCTGACGCGAGTCCACCCATTTTGTGGCAATACCTATGGCCGCAAGTTTCGTCGCAAGGATCTTTGTGGACCAGAGTTCTCCGAAAGACTGGATGGCATCCAGGCTGGCCGGAGAGAGTTCGCCAAGAAGACAGACGCCCTGGGCAATGCTCCTGAGCGAGTCGAAGAGGTCGTCACACACTTCCAGAGATTCGTCCTGCTTCTCGACAGGAAGGATCTCGCGGATTATGTCATGGTGCTTCTTCTGAAGGGCATCGATAAGTTCCTTGTAGGTCTCGTCCCGTTCTGATGCCAGGTTTCCTATCCTGATCAGGGTGTCTGTGCAGCCGCTGATTGCCGAAGATACCAGAATGGTCCTGTCACGGTCCACCGCCTTTGTGACGATGTCGACCACCTGTGACATGTTGTCTGCATTGGCAACCGATGTGCCGCCGAATTTCAATACCTGCATATTCTGAATGTTATCTTTTATTCTATGTTTTCTAAAATCGGAGCGATGATTTCCGTCAACTGGTCGTTTTCCAGCAGGAAGCCGTCGTGGCCGAACTTCGAGGTGATCTCGAAATAGCGCGCCCCCGGCACCGCCTCAGCAAGGAATTTCTGCTCCTCGACAGGAAACAGACGGTCACTGTCGATACCGATGACAGTGCAGTCCGCCTTGACCCTCGCAAGAGCCGCTGCCACTCCCCCTCTGCCTCGGCCGACATTGTTGCTGTTGACCGAATCGCTGAGATAGTAGTACGAATAGGCATCGAACCTGTCCGAAAGTTTCTTTCCCTGATATCTCTGATAAGAACCGGCCCTGTCAGCAAAAAGACAGTCCTCGTCAGCCTCGAACTGGGTAGCATTGTAGCCTTCATAACTCCTGTACGATATCAGTGCGATGCTTCGGGCACATCTCAATCCTGCTTCTCCACCCTTCAGGCTTGCGCATTCGCGGAAAGTAGGATCCGCCTCCAGAGCCAGCCTCTGAGACTCCTCCCAAGCAGTCAGCCAAGGGGTCACACGCGCTCCGCAGGCGATGAAAACGGCCTTGTCGAAGATCTCCGGCTCCATGACAGTCCACTCGACCGACTGGAAACCACCGATGGATCCACCGACCATAAGGTCTATCTTTCTTATTCCCAGATGTCTGCGCACCAGGTCGTTGGCACGGACGATATCACGGACAGTCACCTTCGGAAAATCAAAATAATACGGCGTTCCCGTCTTCGGATTGACAGTCGCAGGTCCGGACGAACCATACGCCGATCCGAGCATGTTCGCACAGATGACGAAATATTTCTCAGTGTCGAACAGTCTTCCCGGGCCCACCAGTTCCGGCCACCAGTCCTGGGCGTCGGAATTCGCGGTAAGGGCATGGCATATCCATATCACCTTCCTCTCGTCTCCCTCCTGCCATGGCTTTTCCGAGCAATGATAGACCACCTTAAGTCCCTCGATGCTCCCGCCTCCTTCAAATTCGAAGATGCTGTCGTGTATATATTCGTGTTGTACCATATAGTCAATCAGTTATACTGTCTGAAAAAACATGCAAAGATACTTAATATCTCTGAAAACAGGACTGCAAATATGGGACAATAGAACCACATATGCAATCTTCCTGAAAAAATCAGAAAAATATTCTATATTTGTCGAAATACTGCAATAATATAGAATATAATTCTGCAAACACCACAATTAAAAGAATAATCACAATGAACGAAAATCTTGACATAATTGACATGCAGATACTTCGCGAACTTCAGAAGGACGCAAAACTCACCACAAAGGAACTGGCGGCAAAGGTCAACCTCTCACCATCACCCGTTTTCGAGCGCCAGAAGAGACTCGAAAGGGAGGGCTATATAAAAAGATACGTGGCAGTTGTAGACCCGATAAAGACGGGCAACGGCATCATGGTTCTCTGCAATGTCCGTCTGAAGCATCACAGCAAGGAATACAGCAGACAGTTCACTTCCGTCATCACCGGAATCGACGAGGTCGTGGAATGTTTCAACACATCGGGTGACTATGATTACCAGTTGAAAATATACGCCCGTAACATGCAGGACTATCAGGAATTCGTACTCGGCACCCTCGGCGATCTTGACTGCATAGGCTCCCTCCACAGCATCTTTGTCATCGGCGAAGTCAAGAATACACTTGCGATGCCTATTAAAGAACAATAATGACGACATTTGTCTGAATTTTGCAGCCGGAAATTCACTACCTTTGTAAGTTCTGAATAAAAGACTATGATAGCAACTCTTATAATATTACTCATTTCGGCCGCTCTGTTCGTGAGCGGCAAGGTAAGGTCAGACCTTGTGGCCCTGTGTGCCCTTCTGGCACTGCTCCTATGTCAGATTCTTACCCCGTCCGAAGCTCTTTCCGGCTTCTCCAACACGACAGTCATAATGATGGTCGGCCTGTTCATCGTGGGAGGAGGAATCTTCCAGACAGGCCTTGCCAAGATGATAAGCAGCAAGGTCATGACGCTTGCAGGAAAGAGCGAACTGCGTCTCTTCCTTCTGGTGATGATCGTTACCTCTGCCATCGGAATGTTCGTCAGCAACACCGGCACCGTGGCTCTGATGCTTCCTATCGTGGTAAGTATGGCAGCAGCGGCAGGAACGTCTCCACGTCGTCTTCTTATGCCCCTTGCCTTTGCCAGCAGCATGGGAGGCATGATGACCCTCATCGGTACGCCGCCCAACCTTATCGTCAGCGACACCTTGGAGAGCGCAGGGTTCGAGCCTCTCGGTTTCTTCTCCTTCCTTCCTGTGGGACTTATAACCTTGGTAGTGGGTATCCTGTACATGCTTCCTGCGACGAGGATGCTGACTCCGAAGGAGAAGTCCAAGGACAAGAAAAAGTCCGGCAAGTCACTCAAGGAACTTGTCGGTGAATACGGCATCACAGAACACCTCTTCCGCGTCCACATCAAGGACGACAACTCAAAGGCCATCGGCAAGACCGTCGTGAACCTGAACATCTACAGGGAGTACGGCATCAATGTCCTTGAACTCAGGCGCAGTGCCGGACAGAACAGATTCGTCCGCACCGTAAACCAGCAGTTAGCCTCGCCTGACCTTGTACTCAAGCAGGGAGACGTACTCTATCTTTCCGGAGACATCGAGATGATCCGCAAATTTACCGAGGACTATTCGATCCGTCTTCTGGACAATCACACCGATGAGATCGACGGCAGTTCTTCAAACCCATCCCTCGACTTCTTCGACATCGGAGTAGCGGAGATTCTCATAATGCCGACATCTTCGATGATCAACCGCACCATCGTCGATGCAGGATTCCGCAGCAAGTTCAGTGTCAACGTACTGGGAATCAGAAGAAAGCAGGATTACATACTTAACGACCTCGGAGGCGAAAAGATCCATGACGGAGACGTGCTTCTTGTCCAGGGTACATGGAAGGACATCGCCCGCATGAAGAACGAATCCACCAACTGGGTGGTTCTCGGAGAACCTCTTCAGGAAGCGGCAAAGGTTACATTGGACTACAAGGCGCCTGTTGCAGCGGCCATCATGATCGCCATGATCGTGATGATGGTGGTGGACGGAATCCCTGTGGCTCCTGTGACAGCCGTTCTGCTTGCAGCGGTAATGATGGTGATAACCGGTTGCGTAAGAAGCATGGAGGCTGCATACAAGACCATCAACTGGCAGACCATCGTCCTCTTCGCCGCCATGCTTCCTATGTCCATCGCTCTTGAGAAGACAGGTGTGTCGACCATGATCTCGGACTATATCGTAAACGGATTCGGCGGAAGCAGCCCGAGGCTCCTTCTCGCGGCCGTATATGCGGCGACCTCGGTAATGACCATCTTCATAAGCAACACCGTGACTGCTGTCCTCATGGCACCGATCGCCCTTCAGTGCGCCCTGCAGATAGGCGTGAGCCCTGTGCCGTTCATGTTTGCGGTGACCGTGGCAGCGAGCATGTGCTTCGCCTCGCCATTCTCCACACCGCCTAACGCCCTGGTGATGTCTGCCGGCCAGTACACCTTCATGGACTATGTGAAGGTCGGACTTCCGCTCCAGATTCTGATGGGAGTAGTGATGGTATTTGTCCTTCCGCTCCTCTTCCCGTTCTAGGCCTGACCATTTTCCGGTTGTTCATCTGTTTTCCGGCACCAACATAATTGCCACTCACAACGGTCATTTCCCGGCACCGTTATGAGTGGCAAACTTCATTATACGCTCCCAAAGAGCGACAAGGTCTCATAACGGTCTGCAGAAACTACCGTTATGAGTGGAGTAAATTCTACTCAGTCTTTTTGCAGCAGCATTCACAGTCACTGCCGAGGCATTTCCACACTACAGCACTGAGGGCTGCACCAATGAAAGGAGCCACGATGAAGAGCCAGAGTTGCTGGAGAGCCTGTCCGCCTGCGAAGAGTGCAGGACCGATAGAACGTGCAGGATTCACAGATGTACCTGTGATAGGAATGCATACGATGTGAACAAGAACAAGAGTAAGACCAATGGCAAGGCCTGCGAAATTGCCCGCTCCCTTCTTCTCGTCTGTTGCCCCAAGAACAACCAGCACAAATACGAATGTGAATACAACTTCAGCGATCAGTGCCTGCCACATCTCGCCCGCATCATAAGTGTTCGCGCCTGTAGCGGTACATCCTGCATCATTCGCACCTGTGGAAGTGAGTGCAAAAAGGATAGCAGAGCCTATTACAGCGCCGATGACCTGGAAAAGCATGTACATTCCTGCATCCTTTCCGCTCATCCTGCCTGACATCCAGACACCGAGGGTGATGGCAGGGTTGATGTGACATCCTGAGACACCTCCGATGCAATAGGCCATTGCTACGACAGAAAGTCCGAAAGCAAGTGCCACTCCAAGAGTTCCTACGCCTGTTCCGCAAGCGGCTGCAGCACCGCCTGCCATGACAGCACTGCCGCATCCCATGAGTACGAGAACCATTGTTCCCACCATTTCAGCAAAATACTTTTTCATTTTCATGTAAGTTTAGAAGTTAATCTTGTCCAAAGATATGAATTTTAATTTAATCTACAAGGTCAGGTTCTGATCTTGACAGAAACAAGCATTACCTCTCATGGTGGTTGTTTTTTGGTACCACCGTGAGAGATTTAGAAGGCGAAGACGATGATCTTCCACATGATCAGGACGGCAACGATGGTCTTGAGGCCTGTGCCTGTGATGAAGCCTAGGAAGGAGCCGATGGCTGCCTTTAGGGACTGGGCCACACCCTGACGGTTGTAATAGAGTTCGGACAGGAAGGCTCCGAGGAAAGAACCGAGGATCATTCCCACCGGAGTCAGAAAGATGCCTATTATCAGTCCCGCCATGGCGCCTCTTTCAGCGTATTTGCTGCCGCCGGTGACCTTGGTGAACCACATAGGTACGACATAATCGATTACCGAAACTATCGCCACGACCACGCCCCAGATGATCAGAGTCTTGACCGATAGTTCCTCTCCTGCCGCATTTGTGCCGTTGCCCCAGATGTAGAGAAGCAGAAGGCCGATCCAACTGACCGGCGTACCCGGAAGTCCCGGGAGAATGCTGCCGGCGATACCAATCACACCGGCCACCATTGCCAATATTGAAACAACTATATCCATATATCAATTCGCGATATCCGATGTGTGATTATTCATCAGCCATGATGTCTTCGATGTCGGATGAGGCGATCGGGAGACGGTGAGGGCCGAGACGGCGGGCACCTTCAGGGGTGACGAGGACGTCGTCTTCGAGACGGATGCCGCCGAAATCGTAGTAGTCTGCCAGTTTTTCGTAGTTCACGAACCCCTTATCTGTACCTTCCCTCTTCCACTGCTCGATCAGGGCAGGGATAAAGTAGATGCCAGGTTCGTCAGTGACGACATGTCCCGGCTTAAGGTTGCGGGCCATGCGAAGGTTGCCCATACCCAGAAGAGGAGAACGCTGACACTCATCGCCATAACCTACATAGTTCTCTCCGAGGTCCTCCATGTCGTGGACATCCATTCCCATGTTGTGACCGAGGCCGTGAGGCATGAAGAGACCTGAAATGCCGCATGCGACCATCTCATCCACATCACCGCGAACAAAATCCAGAGTCTTCAACTGCTCGAGCATATATCTGACTGTCGCACAATGCACGTCCCAGTATGATGTATCAGGCTTTGTCAGAGAGAACGCCAGTTCGTTCGCCTGATGCACGATATCGTAGATCTCGCGCTGTTTTGTGGTGAACTTTCCGCTGCAAGGATATGTGCGGGTGAAGTCGGAAGCATAGTGGGCATTGCTCTCCGCACCTGCGTCTACCACGAGAAGACGGCCAGGGGTTATGATCTGGTGGTGGCTGTGGTTGTGGAGGGTCTCGCCATTCTGGGAGAGGATAGTGGTGAACGACACTCCCCACCCCTTTGAAAGGGTCACGCCTTCCATGCGACCTACTATATCCTGTTCGAGAACTCCAGGCTTGCAGCCACGACGGGCCTCAGTGTGCATGAGATAGCCGAGTCCGCACGCCTTGTCGATTTCCTCGATCTCGCACTGCTCCTTGATCAGACGCATGTCCACAACAGCCTTTACAAGTTCTTCGGAAGCACCACCCGCGGCCACCGGCGCCACCTTTCGCACATCGTCATAAGGGATGCCTGTCAGCTGGGCAAGTTTCATCTGGTTGTAGTACCTCGCAGGGGGAAGGAAATGCACCTGACGACCTGCCGCTACGGCAACGGTGACAGCCTTGTCAAACTCAGCCAGAGGCAGAGTCCTTGCACATCCGACAAGGGCTCCCTTTGAAGCCGCCGACGGCTGAGGACCCATCCAGATGATGTCGTCGATATCGACATCATTACCATAAAGACACTCGTCAGCCGTATCAAGGTCAAGGACTGCAGCGAACCAAGGCTCATCGATTCCCCAATAATACAGGAAACTGCTGTCTTGACGGAACTTGTAGTCATTGCCGCGGTAGTTCATCGCAGCGTCAACATTGCCAAGGAAGACTGCGATTCCTCTCGCACCTTCCGCAGTACGCGCCGCCATCTGCTCCAGCAGTACGCGACGTCTGTTTGCGTATACTTCTGATGTAAACATGATCTTATCTGTTAAACCTTACTAATATAGCGAAAAGAGGCCATCATCCTCAAGGTTCTGAAATAGGAACATTGACCACCAACTCATCAAACGCAGCCTTCGCCTCGACGGTGAAGGCTGTTTTTATGTGCGAGGCTTCGCAGTCCAGGCCGTCGAAGAGGACATAGTCGACGAAGGCGTCGTGGTTGGTGTTCGGGCAGACAGGAGCATCCTTGATTCTTGCGAGCGACCACTTCTGTCCGTCAACGCTTGTAAACAGGAAGATCTTCGAAGGCGGCACGATGCCGTCCTTGTGGCAGTTGAGCATGCGCACCAGGACACTCTCCAGCCTGCCACCTTCTACCGGCACCACGATCTCATGAGTGCCTTCCTTATAGAAAGTCCATCGCGGATCCGTAGCATCTTCAGTCGCGGCCGGACCGAAGTGTCCGGTCATCGAAGCCTCAGCAACAGACCAGAACCTGTCACCTCCGAGCCATGCCATGTAGTCCCTGTACGCCTGCGCCGACCAGTGAGGCTGGCCGAGTTGATATGGAGATGAAGGATCTTCGAAAAGGCCGCAGAAGATGAAGGAGATTATCTTTTCGGCACCGCCTGCCGTTGCTGCCGCCTGCTGGGAGAGGAAACGGCTGAAAGGAGCAGGGATGAGGGCTGACGACCGGTCGTTGGTGCCCTTTTCCCAAGCGAAGGATTCGCAGTTCGCCCACATCTCGATGCCGGTGCGGTCATGGATTGCTCGGAGTTTCTTCCAGTTTTCGCGGAGGCGCGTCAGCGGATATCTTTCGCGCACGCAGCCTATCTCATCCTGATATGCGATGATATCGACGGTCAGGCGGGCGATCTGCTGCTCATAGCGCGGATCGTCAAAGTCTGAGTTGAATATTCCGTATGGAGATATGAGGATCTTTGCGGAAGGTGTAAGTTCGCGGGCACGGGCGGTGAGGGCATTGACGGCCTCGACCGCATAGTCGGTAAGCACCGGGCCGAAGCAGTCCTCGACCGGAAGATACCAGCCGTAAAAGGCAGGATGCCCGCCGTAGATACCTGCAAGTTCGGTCATCATCTCGATCTGGCGTCCCTTGATCTTCGGGTCGCGGAGATTGTCGTCCTGATCCTTCGCCCATCCTGTACTCATGAACACCTTCATCCCATGTCCGGCGGCGGCATCCATGATGGCATCTACCGGGCTCTGACGCCACTGAGGATAATGCCAGCCCATCAGTTTCGACGGATAGTAGGCCTTTCCTTCATTTGCCACTGACATGAACACAAGGTATTCCATGCCCATCTTCTTCATCTCGGCAATCTTCGTCGCCCACATCTGAGGGTCGGTGTTGTCGATATGAGGAGGATTGGTGTATTTGTTACGGACGTCCTGATACGGGAGGTTGATGAACGTTCCTGTGACCGGCAGGACCTTGTCTGCAATGACGCCGGGAGCCGATGCTCCGGCTATATCACGCGAACCGCCTGCACATCCCGACACGAGCATGACTCCCGCAAAAAGGATAAAAAGCAATATCTTCTTCATATATTACGTCTTGGTCTGCAAAAATAGCAATTAATTGTTAACTTTACCATGCCAAACCACATAACAAACATGCAAATGGATACTTATAATATCAGAAGAATTGCTTTTTGTATAGTCTGCGCCCTGACATCACTGACCTTGTCAGCACAGTCGCAGCGCGAAAGAATCAACTTCGACGAAGATTGGAGTTTCGCCTTCGGTGATGCATCCGACCCGGCAAAGGATTTCGGATACGGCACGGAATATTTCAACTTCTACACGAAGGCCGCGTCCATCCATAACGAAGGACCGTATGTAATGAAGTTCGACGCCTCCGGATGGGCGGAAGTCGACCTTCCTCACGACTGGGTCGTGGATCTTCCTTATGCTGCAGAAGCAAGTCACAGCCACGGCTACAAGACTGTAGGCTACGAGTATCCGAAGACAAGCGTGGGCTGGTACAGGAAGGTGTTCACCGTGCCTGCCGAAGATTATGGAAAGCATATCTGGCTTCAGTTCGACGGCATTTTCCGCGATGCGCACATATGGGTGAACGGATTCTATCTCGGCCACGAGAAAAGCGGATATGCCACACAGACCTACGACATATCGGAATATCTGAACTACGGAGAAGATAATCTCGTCTGCGTACGTGCAGATGCGACCTTTGAAGAAGGCTGGTTCTATGAAGGAGCGGGCATCTACCGACACGTATGGCTCAACAAGGCCTCGAAGGTGCATGTGGCCCCTTTCGGCACGTTCGTATATTCGGAATTCGGAAAGCCTTACAGCCTCCGCGGGGAGGATGGACCGGACCTTTCGACAGCATCTGTACAGATCGAGACCACCGTGCAGAACATGGGCGCCTCGACCTCCGGTTATTCGCTTAAGCACACGCTGAAAGACGCTTCCGGAAAGGTTGCCGGCACCTGCGAGGTCGGCGGAGCGCTGATGGAAGGAAAAGCTTCCCATACAAGCAAGGGAGTCATTGCAGTCGAGAATCCTCATCTTTGGAGCTGCGAGGATCCGCATCTGTATATCCTTGTCACAGAGGTATTTGTAAATGGAGAGATTACAGATGTATATGAGACTGTGACCGGTATCAGACACATAGAGTTTGACAAGGACCGCGGATTCTTCCTGAACGGCAAGCATGTGAAGCTGAAGGGCGTGAACATGCATCAGGACCATGCGGGAGTCGGCAGCGGCATCCCTGACGGCCTGCAGGAATGGAGACTGATGCAACTCAAGAAGTTCGGTTGCAACGCATACCGTTCGAGCCACAACCCGATGACCCCGGAGATGATCGACGCTTGTGACCGACTAGGCATCCTCGTCATCGAGGAAAACCGTCTGACGGGAGTGAACCGCGAGCACATCGACCTCCTCGAAAGGATGATACGACGCGACAGGAACCACCCTTCGATAATACTTTGGAGCGTCGGAAACGAGGAGTGGGGCATCGAATGGAAAGAATTCGGCACACGAATAGCGGAGTCCATGAGGGAATACTGCCATCGTTTCGACCCTACCCGTCTGATGACCGTGGCATCCAGCAGCGGACCGGCCATCCTCATTCCGGCGGATGTGGCAGGATATAACTATATTCTCCAGAATCCTGTGGAGAAGCATCGCGCACAATATCCGGAGCGCCGCGCCCTCGGATCGGAGGAGACCACAGGATGCGGCACACGCGGAGTATATTTCCCTGAACCTGATGGCCGCGAGCGTACTGCCGTAGAGGCAGGAGGCGGCAGGATGGTGGCTATCAACCGCAGCAAACATGGCCCGGACAGCCTATACAACTGCATCGAGAGAGGATGGAAATTCTACGACGAAAGACCATATCTCGCCGGTGTCTTCTATTGGACAGGATTTGATTACAGGGGCGAACCTAACCCTATGGTCTTCCCTGCCACGAGTTCGGAATTCGGTATTCTCGACTACTGTGGCTTCCCTAAGGACGAGGCCTTCTACCTGAAATCATGGTGGACATCGGAGCCTGTACTCCACATCCTTCCTCACTGGAATCTTGACGGACACGAGGGCGAGACCGTATCGGTATGGGTCTACAGCAACTGCGACGAAGTGCAACTGGTTGTCAACGGCAAGAAACTCGAACGCAAGAAGATGCCTCATAACGGCCATCTCGAATGGGATGCCACTTATAAGCCGGGCTATGTCAAGGCTGTCGGATACCGCGCAGGAAAGAAGGTCATGGAGACCAAGGTGGAGACCACAGGAAAGGCTGTGGATGCAGTCTGGACATACGAGACAGTGGGAGACGTGACAGTGGCTCAGGTGGAGATGCGCGATGCCAAAGGACGTTTTGTGCCGACAGCATGCGAAGAGATGGTGTTCACCGCCCCTGAGGGAATGAAGATCCTCGGCTGGGGCAACGGAGACCCTGCCTTCCAGCATGTGGAAAGACCTGTCGACGCTTCCGACTCTATAACGATCGTTACCTTCAACGGTCTGGCTCAGGTGATCCTGCGGGTAACAGACTTCGGAACTATTCTGCCTTAAGCATCACGACGCCTTTCTTCACGCCCTTGCCGCTGACTTCGACACAGATGTCGCCAGGGGCGGTGCCGCTCTGTACAAGCACGGTGAGTTGTCCGCTGAAAAGATGCATCTGAGGCTTCTGGAAGGACTCCAGACATGTAGGGTCTCCGTTGGCGATGGCCTTGAACGAGCCGGCTCCGCTGACATTTACCTTGACCAGACGACCGTCGCATGGTACTGTATTGCCGTCCTTGTCCACAAGGCTCACATTCACATAGCACAGGTCTTCTCCATCGGCCTCAAGCACAGTCCTGTCAGGGGTCAGTTTCACTGAAGCGGCCTTTCCGGCCGTGCGCACGACCTTCTCTGATGCGACCTTGCCGTCGGCATCGTATGCAACCACGCGAAGTTCTCCCGGCTCATACACGACATCGTTCCACATAAGGCGGAAACGTTCCATTGCCTTCTTGCCAAGGCATGGCACCTTGCCGTCAGCCTTTGCGAATGTGCGGACGCCATGGGAAACGCCGTTCACAAACAGTTCGGCAGAAGGATATGAGGTGTAGACAAAGACAGGTGTGACTTCGCCTTCACGGCCTTCCCAGTTCCAGTGAGGAAGTACATGAAGGGTCTCGCCCGTCTTGTTCCACTGGCTTCTGTAAAGGTAGAACCTGTCCTTAGGGATCGACGCAAGGTCGACGATGCCGAATACCGAAGAATGATTAGGCCATGCGTCGGTATCATATGGAGAAGGCTCGCCGAGGTAGTCGAATCCGGTCCATACGAACTGGCCCATGCACCAGTCGTAGTCCTCGTCGGCCGCAAAATCATTGTCAGGGATATTCGACCACCAGCAGTATTCGGTATCATATGATGACGACTGATGATCCTCATGCATGATGGCCGCTCCGAGTTCCGCAGGGAAATGATATACTCCTCGTGAACTTACTGTGGAAGCGGTCTCGCTGCCGAGGATAAGGCCCTGAGGCAGAAGTTCGTATGCAGGGATGTACCTGTCCACCTTATAGTTGAATCCGACAATATCCAGGGCTTCTGCAAATCCGTTCACTGTCACAGCATTGTACTGATCCATTCCGCAGGTCACAGGTCTGGTAGGGTCTTCGCGGTGGCAGATGTCCTGAAGCCATGATGCTACTTCGATTCCTTCATCCTTCCACTGTGACGGCACCTCGTTTCCGATGCTCCACATCACCACGGAAGCATTGTTGCGGAAATGACGGAGCATGTTTATCATGTCCCTTTCGGCCCATATCATCCCGTTGCCGCTGTCCTCGTTGAAGAACCTGTGATAGCCGTTTTCGCATTTAGCGACATCCCATTCGTCGAAATTCTCCAGCATCACCATGAATCCCATCTCGTCGCAGAGTTCTATGAGTTCTTCTGCAGGCATGTTATGGGAAGTACGGATCGCGTCGCATCCCATGTCCTTGAGGATGGTGAGTTGACGACGGATGGCAGATTTGTTGATTGCGGCACCGAGCGGACCGAGGTCGTGATGCAGACAGACTCCGCGGAACTTGCGTACCTGTCCGTTGAGGAAGAATCCCTTGTCAGGACGCACATCGATGGTCCTGAACCCGAACCTGGTCGATACCTTGTCGCGGAAATCCTTTCCATGAGAAATGCTTATCTCCGGTCTGTCCATATCCCAGTCCGTATCCACGGACCCTCCTGTATACACCTCTGTCTCAGCAAAATATAGGACGGGATTTTCGGGCGACCAAAGGGACGGACCTTCGACCGTAAGGTTCTGGGATACTTCTTCTCCATGAAGAATGCGGGTGTCCAGGGCCTCAGCCACGCTTGCTCCGTCAGCATCCACGATACGGGTGCGGAGAGTGACGACGGCTCCCTTTTCCAGACCCTCGATCCTTGTCCTGACATTGACCGTGGCGTAATCCCCGCCCACATAAGGAGTGGTTACATAAGTGCCCCATACTGGCACATGAACTGCCGGCATCGTGATATGGCGGACCTTTCTGTAGAGACCCGCTCCCGGATACCACCTTGAAGACTGCGGCCTGTTTTCGAGCAGGACGGTCACTTCATTGCTGCCTGAAACAAGATGATCTGTGACATCGCACCAGAACGAATTGTATCCGTATGGCCAGAAACATACCTTCTTCCCTCCGACGAACACCTGTGCCTCGCTCATGGCGCCGTCAAACAGAAGGACATGCCTGCGGCCGTCGAGTTCCTCCTTCGCCACTTCTATGCTGCGACGATAGGCACCCTTGCCCATATACGGAAGTCCTCCGGTGCGGCCGGTCTTCTCGGATGCCACCTTTTCTCCGTTCTGGACGACGGCGACCTTCTGAAGGTCATGCGATCTGTCAAACGGGCCGTATATAGCCCAGTCATGCGGAACAGAAACCGTTTCCCAGCCCTCTGCGGCCTCTACGTCATGGTCATGACGGAATTCCCATTCCTTCAGAATCGTTTCAGTGCGCTGAACCTGTGCAAATGCGGAAGCGGCAACCGCAATGGCCGCAAATATTGATATTATCCTTTTCATCTTCAATTATTTAAAACAATCCAATACTGATGTCGGACGTCCGTCTTTCGAGAATGCTCCCATGTCATAGGCGTTCCATCCCAAGGTTTCATAACGGCTCGGTTTCCATGATCCGTCCGCCTGAGGCTCCCAATAGAACACTCCGGCGCATTGCTCGAGTTTCCTGGCCTCCGTCATGAACTCAGCCAGCACAGATGCCGCCGTACCTTCATTCATATATGTCTTGACTCCTGTCTCGCATATCATCACCTTGCACTTGTATGTGTCGGCCAGCGACCTGATATGGGAGAGAGCCAGTTGATTGACAGTGATCCAGGTCTTGTCCTGTTCAGACTGAGGATAATGCGAAAGGCCTATCATGTCGAACTTTCCCCCCGCTGCCTTGAACTTGCTGAACCACCAGTCGAGATCTTCCCAGGCGTTGTTCTGATGTACGATGACCATTGCGTCGGCAAAGACGTCCTTCACCGCGTCATAGCCTGCATTGCTCAGGCAGGCATAATTGTTCCAGCCGTTTGCTATGTCGCCGCTGCTTGTCCAAAGTTGTCCGCTGCTCCACATCATGCCGTTGCGGGTCTCGTTTCCGACCTGCACCCATTTCGGTGTCACACCGGCAGTCTTGAGGGCTGTCAGCACCGACTTCGTGTGATCGGCTACAGCGCTTTTGAGTTCTGCCATAGACTTCCCGGTCCATGCGGCAGGAAGAGTCTGTCTTCCGGGATCAGCAAAGAAGTCGCTGTAATGGAAATCTATCATCACGTCCATTCCTGCGTTCTTCGCACGCACGGCCTTGGCAACGACATCCTCCTGATTGCAGTAGATACCGTATTCATTTTCAGGATTGACCCATACGCGGAGGCGTATCGCAGTCATGCCCAGTTCCTTCATCAGGACGAAGCAATCCGTCTCCTCACCTTTCGAATTACGGAACTTCACTCCGTCGTCCTCCATTTCTGTCACCCAACTGATGTCGGCGCCCTTGACGAATGACCCCGTCTGTTCCGGGGCTTCGGGTCCATTGCCATTGTTTTCCGGATCTGCCTTGTCGGCATCCGAGCATGATGTCCATATCGTCAGCGACACCAGGACTATAGAAACAATCCCTATACAAGGCAGAATTTTAAAGATTTTCATTATAGGTTTTATTTTTGCGTATCCACTGAATCACCATACACCACATATCTCTGGAACAAGTACTCCGTCACGAAGTTCAGGGCCATGTTGATACCTGTCACAAGGTATTCGTTCCAGTGGAGCGTATCTGCAAGATAGTCGCAGAAAAGAGGGCGAACTTCACGAATCTCCAGAATTCTTTCATAATACAGGTCAGGTTTCAATCTGCAAATTTAGCATTTTTTACATGCCTTCAAAATGCCTTGAGGCATCCTAATTGCCATAGATACGGCTGACTGTAGCCCGCAAGAGTATGAGACACAATGAAGATTCTGATCGTATGCAACAATGCCTTCACGCGGGGAAACGGTCTGTACACGGCCCTGCAGTCACTCATCGGCAATCTGAAGAACGAGGGTCTGGATGTCAGGCTCCTCGCCACTGAAAACGAAGACCCGAAGGGTCCCCAGCCCGACTACCCTCTCAAGCATTTCAGGTTCCCTGTCTTCGAATACCTCATGACGTCAAACGGATTCCGCTTCGGAGCCATCGACCCCGATGTCCTGGAAGAGGCCGTCACCTGGGCGGACGTGATCCACATCCAGGAGGCTTTCCCTCTTGAGTCCAGAGTGATCACGATGGCGGAAGAACTCGGAAAACCATGCGTAGCGACCTACCACATCTTTGCCCAGAACATCGTGGCGAATGCCATACATGGGGAAATCGGCAATCCGATCAACACCATCCTCAACTGGTTCTGGAAGGAGTATGTCTTCGACAGATGCACCCATATCCACTGTCCCACCGAAACAGTACGGAAGCACCTTCAGGAGCAGGGATACAAGGCCAGGATGGAGGTGTTCAGCAACGGCATCCAGATCCCTGAAACGGCAGTGAAGGCCGCTCCGACAGCCCTGCAGGACGGTCCGGTCGACATCCTGTGCATCGGCAGACTCGCCTACGAAAAGTCTCAGACCACCCTTCTGGAGGCAATGGAGCATTCCCGATATGCAAAACGTATCAGACTCCATTTCGCGGGCAAGGGTCCTATGGAACAGAGATTCAGAAGGAGGGCAGAGCGCCTGGTACACAACGGAACCCTGACCTATGAACCTGATTTCGGATTCTACGACAAGGAAGGGCTGTCATGCCTGGAAGCCATCCGTGAAGGACTCGTGCCTCTGATCGCGACAGGACCTCTGACGGCCACAGGACAATTCGCCCTTGACGACAGGAGCAGGTTCCCTGCACACGATGCCCGTACGCTGGCGGAAAGGATAGACTGGTGGATCGAACATCCCGCTGAAAGAGACAAGATGGGACAGATGTACGCCGACTCGGCAAGAGCATATGACATCCGCAAGTCGACGGAAGCGATGGTCGGGATGTATCGGAAAGCCCTCCAAGCATCATGAAAACCATCATCACATATGCCGCGAACAAAGACTATCCCATGCCGAAGTCGGACTACATTCCCGACGGATGCCTGACGGAAGCGCCGGGACGGCACACCTGGAAGAACTGGGAGGCATACAGTATCCTTTTCATGGAGA
>CAZYCJ010000020.1:0-30891 GCA_964645495.1 uncultured Muribaculaceae bacterium | reverse complement strand
CGCTCTATGCCGCAACGAAGAAGAGCAACGAACTGATGGCTCACGCATACAGCAAACTTTACAATATTCCGTCTACTGGTCTCCGTTTCTTTACAGTCTACGGTCCTGCAGGACGTCCTGACATGGCATATTTCGGCTTTACCAACAAGCTCGTGAAGGGAGAGAAGATCCAGATCTTCAACTACGGAAACTGCAAGCGCGACTTCACCTATGTGGATGATATCGTGGAGGGTGTGATCCGCGTCATGCAGAAGGCTCCTGCAAAGCAGGTAGGTGAGGACGGACTTCCGGTACCTCCTTATGCAGTATATAATATAGGTAACAACCAGCCTGAGAATCTTCTTGATTTCGTGACCATTCTTCAGGAGGAACTTCTCGCAGCCGGAGTGCTCCCTCAGGATTATGATTTCGAGGCCCATAAGGAACTTGTGCCTATGCAGCCGGGCGATGTGCCAGTGACATTTGCCGATACATCTGCATTGGAACGTGACCTCGGTTTCAAACCGTCCACCTCACTCCGTGAAGGTCTCCGTGCCTTTGCCCGCTGGTACAAGGAATACTACGGATAAAAGATATACAAATAAATATATATGGAAAATCATGTGGTGATAATGGCCGGGGGAATCGGCAGCAGATTCTGGCCGATGAGTACGCCGGACTTTCCGAAGCAGTTTGTGGATGTGATGGGCTGCGGGAAGACGATGATTCAGATGACTGTAGAGCGTTTTGCGCCTGTGTGTCCGATGTCGAACTTCTGGGTGGTGACGAGTGCGGCCTATGTACATATAGTGCGTCAACAGTTGCCTGAAATACCAGTGGAGAATATTCTGGCTGAGCCATGTGCCCGTAATACCGCTCCATGTATCGCTTATGCGTGCTGGAAGATACGGCTGAAGCATCCTTCGGCGAATATCGTCGTGACGCCTTCCGATGCTCTTGTTCTTGATGCGGAGGAGTTCCGCAGGGTGATGAGATCTGCTCTTGATTTTACCGCGCAGGGTGAGCGTATCGTCACTGTTGGCATCAAGCCGACGCGTCCTGAAACGGGATATGGATATATTCAGTGCTATTCTGAGGTCTCCAGTCGTTCTGAGCGAAGCGAAGAATCTATCCTCCCTGTCTCAGCCTTCAAGGAAAAGCCGTCACGCGAAGTGGCAAAAGAGTACCTCGCTGATGGAAACTATCTTTGGAATGCGGGCATATTCGTGTGGAATGTGTCGACGATTGTGGATTCGATTCGTCGTTTCGTGCCTGATCTTGCTGTGAAGATGGACAAGATGGCAGAATCATTCTATACGCGTTTCGAGACAGAGGCGGTCGAGGATATATTCCCTACTTGTGAGAAGATTTCGATCGACTATGCTGTCATGGAGAAGGCGGATTACATTTATACGATTCAGGGAGATTTCGGCTGGAGCGATGTGGGTACTTGGGGTTCGTTGTGGACGCTTCTGGAGCATGACGAGGACGGTAATGCTGTGGTCGGTAAGAATGTCCATCTTTATGGCTGCAAGGGCTGTATCGTGCATGCTCCCGGCGCTTCGAGTGTGGTTCTCGAGGGTATGGAGGACAGCATCGTGGTAGAGCGCGACGGACGTCTGCTGGTGTGCCGTCTGAGCGAGGAACAAAGGATCAAGGATTTTGAGAAGTAATTGAATATGAAAAGGTTATTTGCTGTTCTTGTGGTGGCGTTTGTCGCTGTTCTTGCGGCGGGAGAGTGCCATGCGCAGTTTTCTAAACTTTCTTTCGGGAAGTATGGTGTTTCGTCGATCCGTCCGGAAAGTTTCAGGGCTGTGCGCGGGACGGTGTGGCTTGATGTGACGAATCCGATGGTCGGGTTCACGGTGTCGGAGATCAAAGGACTTGTGTATAAGAATGGCGTGCCTTTCGTGTCGGGTACGGCAAATGATGTGCGGATTCCGCTGGGAACTGTGCGGGCTACGATTTCGGGGCGTGCGGCTCTTTGCGACGGGGCTTCTCTCTGGGATGTGCTGGCGCTGATTGCTTTCGATCCGAAGGAGTATTCGGTCGATCTTTCGGTCCGGATCACGCTGGACACAGGCGAGACGCGTGTGGTTTCGAAGAAAGGAATGTCGGTCGAAGCGTTGCTGAAGTTGATATAGGTTATGGCTGATAATTATCTGGAAAAGAAGATGGAAGCCCTGCAGGCTCGCAAGGCCAAGGAGGCTCGTGCCCGTCAGGTCGCCTGGAAGAAGCGCATGGATGCTTATCGCAAGAGGCTGGAGGAGGAGAAGGCGGCGCAGGGTCGTGCTTGTGTGGATGCCGCAGACCATGAAAATTGATGCAGGACGCAGTGAGTGAATGTTTTAAATAAAGAATGCTATGATACCGGATTGGGCATAGAATTAAGGAGACAATTCAACTCACCTCCTAAGCAGTTGGCAAGGGTGCTGAAATGTTCTTTAAGCGAGGTGGTTAATCTGCTAAATTCCTGATTCTCATGTCGGCTGAATGCATACAGACATGCACTCAGCCGACACCTTTCTGTCAATTTTTCGCATCTGAGCCTTCGTTGGCTCACTGGCTGGTATTGAGCGATTTGATCTGAGGTCGGATTTAGCGGCGGCGACGCATGGCGCCTTTCATCATGTTGCTCATGTTGGCGCCCATGACGGTCTTCATCATCTTGCGGGTGCCTTCGAACTGCTTGAGGAGTTTGTTCACCTCGACCACCGATGTGCCGGAACCGTCAGCGATTCTCTTGCGGCGGCTTCCGTTGATGATTTCTGGCTTTTCACGCTCCTGCGGGGTCATGGAAAGGATGATGGCCTCGATGCTCTTGAACGAGTCGTTGTCCATCTCCACATCCTTGAGTGCCTTGCCCATGCCCGGAATCATGGAAGCAAGATCCTTGATGTTACCCATCTTCTTGATCTGCTGGATCTGGTTGTAGAAGTCCCAGAGAGTGAACTGGTCCTTGGCGAGTTTCTTCTTGAGTTCGCGTGCCTGTGCCTCGTCGAACTGCTCCTGAGCCTTCTCCACGAGGGAAACGACGTCTCCCATGCCGAGGATACGGTCTGCGATACGGGCCGGGTGGAAGACATCGAGGGCTTCCATCTTCTCGCCTGTGCTGACGAACTTGATCGGTTTGCCGACCACAGCCTTGATCGAGAGGGCTGCACCACCACGGGTGTCACCGTCCATCTTGGTGAGAACGACTCCGTCGAAGTCGAGTCTGTCGTTGAATGCCTTGGCTGTCTCCACAGCGTCCTGGCCGGTCATCGCATCGACTACGAAGAGGGTTTCGGCAGGCTGGAGCGCATCCTTCAGTGCAGAGATCTCGTCCATGAGTTCCTGGTCCACAGCGAGGCGTCCGGCCGTGTCGACGATGACCACAGAGCAGCCTTCAGCCTTTGCCTTGGCGATGGCTCCCTTGGCGATCTGGATAGGATCCTTCACACCTTCCTCCGAGTATACCGGTACGCCGATCTGTTCTCCAAGCACCTTCAGCTGGTCGATAGCGGCAGGACGGAAGTAGTCGCAGGCTGCGAGCATGACCTTCATGCCCCTCTTGCTCTTGATGTTGAGGGCGAGTTTTCCTGAGAATGTGGTCTTACCGGATCCGTTGAGACCGGCCACGAGTACCACTGCAGGTGAACCTTTTATGTTGATGTCGGCAGACTGGCTTCCCATGAGGGCGGCAAGTTCGTCGTGTACGATCTTCACGATCATCTGCTGAGGCTTCACGGCCGTCAGGACGTTCTGTCCGATGGCCTTCTTCTTGACGTCGTCACAGAACTGCTTTGCGATCTTGTAACTTACGTCGGCATCGAGGAGGGCACGTCGGATGTCCTTCATCGCCTCCGAGATATTGATCTCGGTTATCTTTCCTTCACCTTTGAGGATCTTGAACGATCTCTCCAGTCTTTCACTTAAATTTTCGAACATATGATTTTATTGTTTTATCCAAAATAGTCTGTCGCCTGCGGCGCTTCGTCCAGACGGTCGCTGAAGACGGATGGGGCAAGGTCCTTCATGTTGTACCTGCTCGCCATGACCTGGCCGTAGGCTCCTGTGCTGCGGATAGCCATGAGGTCGCCGCGGACACTCAGAGGGAGAAGCCTTCCCGCTCCCCAGACGTCGCTGGATTCGCAGACCGGACCCACGATGTCGTAGGCCTGATGGGTAGGGAAGAAGGTCCTCATTTCTGCCGAGAGGTTCTCGATCTTGTGGTATGCACCGTAGAGGGCTGGCCTGATCAGATCGTTCATTCCGGCGTCCATGATCAGGAAGTTCTTGGTCTCGCCGCTCTTTACGAAGAGCACGCGGGAGATGAGGGTCGCGCATTGTGCCACGAGCGATCGTCCCGGCTCCACATGCACCTTCTGCTCAGGGCGGCGCATGATGTTTTCCGATATGGTTGAGAACCATGAGCCGAAGTCGGCTATAGGTGTGCTGTCCGGATCGTCATAGTCCACTCCGAGTCCTCCTCCGAGGTTGATGTTTCTTATTGCAAGTCCCTGACGCTCAAAGTATGCGACGATCTCGTTGACCCTCTTGCATTCGAGGGCGAAGACCTCTTCCACTCGGGTGATCTGCGATCCGATGTGGAAATGCAGGCCGATGAAGTTGATGTGCTCGCTCTTCTTGAGTATCTCGATGAGTTTTTCGAACTCATGCTGCGATATTCCGAATTTGTTTTCGTAGAGACCTGTGGTCACGTATTTGTGCGTGTGGGCGTCGATGTCGGGGTTGATGCGGACGGAAACGTTTGCCTTCTTGCCGTATCTGTGGGCCATTTCGTTGATGACGTAGATTTCCTGGAGGGACTCGCAGTTGAAGGCCTCGATATCGAGCATGAGGGCGTTGTAGATTTCCTTGTCGCTCTTTCCCACTCCGGCATATACGATCTTCTCCCCGGGGAAGCCGCAGTCATGGGCGTGGAGAACTTCGTTTCCGCTTACACAGTCCGCTCCGAATCCTTTGGAACTGATGTATTCGAGAAGCCTGCGCTCGACATTGGCCTTGATGGCGTAATGTACCTTTATATCATGCTTCGCAGCAAGTTCCGCGACATGATCCACCGTCTTGCGGAAGAGGTCCATGTCGTAATAGTAGAATGGGGTGGCGATTTTGTCAAGCCGCTCTATGGTGTTGAAGTCCAGCATCTTATCTTTAAAAATAATGTTAAGTTTCGTTCGTTCGCCGAAAATCGGTCAAAAACGATTGCAAAAATAACGAAAAAATCCGTAATTTCGCAGATTAGTTGCAATAGGAATATATTAACAAACTAAAATAGATGAAAATGGAAAAAGGACCTATTTCACAATTCATTACCCATCATTACCGTCACTTCAACTCTGCAGCCCTCGTGGATGCAGCAAAGGCATATGACGAGCATATGAACAAGGGCGGCAAGATGATGCTTGCCATGGCCGGTGCTATGTCTACAGCGGAACTCGGTCTTTCACTTGCAGAGATGATCCGTCAGGACAAGATTCAGATCGTTTCTTGTTCGGCGAACAACCTTGAGGAGGACATCATGAACCTTGTGGCTCACAACCACTATTACAGGGTTCCTAACTATAGAGACCTCACTCCTGAGCAGGAGAAGGAACTTCTCGACAAGCATATGAACCGTGTGACAGACACCTGTATCCCTGAAGAGGAGGCTTTCCGTCGTCTTGAGGACCACCTTCTCGATGTATGGAACGAGATGAAGGCTACTGGCGAGAGACTCTTCCCGTGGGAGGTGATCTACAAACTTCTCCGCAGCGGCGTCCTTGAGCAGTACTATGAAATCGATCCTAAGGACAGCTGGGTGCTTGCAGCATGCGAGAAGAACATTCCTATCGTGGTGCCTGCATGGGAGGACTGTACTACGGCGAACATCTACACAGCACACTGTATTAGCGGCGAGTTCGATCCTAACATGATCAAGAACGGTATCGAGACCATGATCTTCCTTACAGAGTGGTATCGTGAGAACTGCGGCGGACAGGGCGTAGGTTTCTTCCAGATCGGTGGTGGTACTGCGGGTGACTTCCCGATTTGCGTGGTGCCTATGATGGCTCAGGATCTTGCTTGGCCTGATGTCCCTCTCTGGGCTTACTTCTGCCAGATCTCAGACTGCACCACTTCTTACGGTTCTTATTCCGGTGCGGTTCCTAACGAGAAGATCACTTGGGGTAAACTCGACGTCGATACTCCACGTTTCATCGTAGAGTCTGATGCAACTATCGTCGCTCCTCTCATCTTCTCTTACGTACTCGGCTGGTAATCAGTTTAGTATATAAAGATGCAGGCTGCTGATCCGGCCTGCATCTTCCATTGCACACAATATGATTCCAATAAATATCAATCCTGATACTGCAGTGCAGTTGATAGTGGGGGTGGGCTCGACAGTTCTCGCCGTGCTTCTCATGCTTATAAAGATCCCTATGTCGGACTACAGCATGAAATTGAAGAATTCGAAGCATGCGATAATCGTCAGTTTCCTCATCTGCAGTTTCATGATGTACTATACGATGGCGCAGTTCGGAAGCGAGGATATCTGGGACTGGCAGATGTTCACGATGCTGACGATCTATATCGTCGTCCATTTCTCGACTTCGATCATTTCGTATTCGATGATCGCTCTTCTGAAGGCCGAAAGGCATAGACGTCAGAATCTCTTCATGCCGGGGCTTTTCGTTTCCGCCATCATCGCGTTCATGCTTCTGGAGTCATACAGGTCCGGAAATATGAATTACTTCTGGTTTGTGTGCATCGTTGCCCTTGTGGCATTCCTGATACAGTCTGTCACATATATCATCTACTTTGACAGGACTTACAAGCAGTCTCTGCATGAACTGGAGAACTATTATGACGAGGATGAGAGCGACAAACTCAAGTGGGTGCGTTTCTGCTACATCTTCTCGATGCTGACCAATCTTTTTGTACTGGTCTATATCGGACTTTATCTCCTTCTGGACTACAAGATGGAGGTGGCGTCACTCTATACCTTGTGGTATCTCCTTTACATGCTCTACCTGTCTTCAAATTTCATTTCATTTCTCGGGAGCCATAAGTTGGTTCTCGACGCCTTTGCTCATAATGCCTTGACAGGCAAGGTGTTCTCTGGAAGAAATCAGGCAAGGGACAAGAAAAAGGAAGGTGACTTGAAGAAGAATGTCGACAAGGAAATGCTGCGTATTGACAAGGCAGTGGAAGTGTGGGTGGAAAAGAAACTCTTCTGCGAGTATGACAAGACCAGGGACCAGATAGCGGAGGAACTTCACACTACCAAGGAAATGCTGAATTTTTACTTCACATCCCATCTTGGTGTGGATTTCAGGACATGGCGCACCAATCTCAGGATTGAAGAGGCAAAAAGACTTCTGCTGGAGAATAAGGACGCGTCTATAAATATTATCGCCGAGGCCTCAGGCTTCAGCGACAAGTCGAATTTCCATCGTCAGTTCGTCAAGATTGTGGGCTGCTCTCCGAAGCAGTGGCGTGATTCAGGCGGAAGACCAGAGTCATTTCTGTAGAATCGTCATCATATCTGTTGAACAGAACTGATTCGGTGTGAGATTCAAAGAATCCGCCGTTATCTTCACCATCGATGTCTTCCATGATTATGATTATTGTCATGGCATCCTCATCCTTTGGCATCGTTATTTCGTGACGGAACTTTCCTTCGCTTGATGTGAATGTCTCGACAGGATCTTCTGTTTCATGCTTCAGTGATATCTTTATATGCTCGATGGGGTTGTCATTGATGTCGAGAACCATGCCCGCAATGACTGCCGGGGCATCCGGATGGTTGTGCGAATACTCTGCGGCGCATGATGTGAGCAGCAGCAAGGAAATGAATATGCAGGTTTTCTTCATCATATCAGTCTATCTTTGACAGTTTGAAGTCGCAGTCGTTGATGAAGTACCTGTTGTTTTCTGCGTCGTAGCCTGTGTCGCTCCAGTTGATGTTCACTTCCTGAACTGCGGTCTTGTACGGAAGTTCATCAAGATCAGTGCTTTCAGCTGTTATCCTGCATGTGACCGGCTCATCGAACCCTTCTGCCTCGATGGCATAAATGCCGTTGCTGTCGCTATATACGGTCTGACTGCAAAGCGGCTTGGACAATGATCCGTTCTGAGGATATGCACTGAAGGATATCTTGATGTCTTTGAGAGGTGTGCTTGCTTCGACGTCTGATACTGAGCCGGTTACGATGAGCATGCAGTCTCCTTCGAGGCTGCTGCTGTCGTTGTCGACAAAGGCCATGCTGCAGGAAAGGATTACTGCTGTCGAGAGCAGGGCCATGAATATTCTGATTATGTTTCTTTTCATTACTCCGGTATTCTTTCAGTCCCGGCTCAGGTTTTAGACGCTGCAAATTTAATTATTTTTATGAAATATACTGTATGTTCACGGAAATATACTGTATGTTCACGGGTTTTTCAGCAGGGATGGGTCCAGGCCGAGGAGGGCCATGCGTCTGCGGATGGCAGGCAGTTCGTTTTCCAGAAAGTCCTTGCGCTGGGCTTCGAGAACGATTTCCCTTGCATCTGTGCTTATGAAATAGCCGATGCCTCTCCTGTTGTATATGATGCCTTCGGATGTGAGTTTCTCGTAAGAGCGCATGATGGTGTTGGGGTTCACACCAATCTCGGCTCCATACTCCCGCACTGAGGGGATTCGTGCGTCAGGGGCAAGGTCGCCGCTGAGTATCCTTTCACAGATAGAGTCGCAGATCTGGAGGTATATTGATTTGTTGCTGTTGAATTCCATGGCTTAGTGTTTCAATGTCTTGATTCTGAACCAGATGCCCGCAAGAAGGGCAATATTGACAATCATGTCGCTGACGGTATCTACAAGAGTAAGGTTCTGAAAGACTCCGCTGTCGAGTATGTTCAGAACAGCCATCGGGTCGCTGTTTGCCTCGCTGACTATCTCTGCCGCCCAGTTGCTCATGAAAGGGGTCATCATCATGCTTGTCACCATGCTGAATGCGAAGATTGCGAGGAAGGTCTTTACTGTCTTTCCGTTCTTGAAGCAGATTGCTCCGAGTAGGAACGGAAGTGTAATACCGAAGATCTCGTCCACATACATCCAAGGATTGCCGATCTGTCTGATGATGTTTTCTGTCATGGCAGCATCTTCTATCGTGATGCCTTCATCCATGAAATTCAAAGTGAAGTCCTGCATTTCACCCATTCTTCCGAGAAGGTCGATGACTCCGGCGATGAGATTCCTTCCACATGTGTGGTCTATGGCGCAGATTATGGCGTCAGCGCCGAGGTAGAGAGCAGAGCCTATGACAGGAACGATGATGCATGTCATCAGGAACATGCTGATAAACTTCTCGAATCCGGAAGCGGGGAGTGTCAGCCAGAATGACCCGTACTGCTTTTCAGTGATTCTGCCGTAGCATTTTACCGGCATTGTCACCACTATGCAGATCATTGCAACGGTGAAGATGAAGGTTCTCAGACCCATATCCGGACCGTCCCAGTTCGATCTTATGATGAGATTCAGTGCGGAGGTCAAGAAATATAGTGATACAGGGAAAAGGAGGGATATGGTCATAAGGCTCAGTCCGTAGTTTGACCAGCAGGTCCTTATTTCGGACGAGAAGTATTTTCCGAATCTGCGGAAATTGAAGAAGTCGTTGGTTTTCATATCGTCAAGTGTCTATTTGTTGAAAGTTGTCCTGATGTATTCCTTGTGCTTGAGTACAGTGTTGAAGAGGGCCTCAATGTCGATTTTGCTTTCCTCGCCTGTGTTGTTCAGGCAGACCTGGATGCTGCCGCCGGGGATCATCTCGCAGTAAAGCGCATCCTCTCTTTTTTCGCTGGTGTAGTCGAAGTAGAGTTTTTCGGTTATTTCCTGTAATGTGGCGTTGATGAGCACTTCCTGACGGTCAAGGATGATGATCGGGTCGATGATGTTCTCGAGGTCACGGACCTGATGTGTGGAGATTACAAGTGTCGAGTCCTCACGGGTGTATCTGGTGACCGCCTTCCTGAACTGGGCCTTCGAGGGGATGTCGAGGCCGTTGGTCGGCTCGTCCATGAAGAGGAATTTCGTGTTGCAGGCGAGGGCGAAACTGATGTATGTCTTCTTTAACTGGCCGAATGACATTGCGGTCATTTTTTGCTGCGGGTCTGTTTCGAGTATCTGCATGATTTCCATGAACTTGTCCATGTCGAAGTTTTCCCAGAACCTGCCGTAGTTGCGGGCGTAGTCGATGGCCTTCATATTCATAGGGGCGACCTCGTCGCTGAGATAGTACTGGTCAGACAGGAAAGAAGGTTCCCTATCAAACGGGTTGTGGCCGTCGATGTCGATGCTGCCGGTCTGAGGTTTCTTCAGACCGCAGAGGAGGGTGAGAAGGGTGGTCTTGCCGACGCCGTTCTCTCCGAGGAGGCCATAGATGCGGCCTTCTTCGAGTTTCATGTTGATGTTCCGTAGAACGAATTTGGATTTGTCACCATAGGTGAATCCGAGATCTTTGATTGTGATCATGGCTTATACCTTTTAAAGTGTCTATTTGTTGTTTTGGTGTATTAGTTTACTAACACACTGCAAAGGTAGTGACATTTTTTATATTTGCAATAATTTCTGAAAAATGTGTGAAAAAAATAACCACCGGGTCAGATCCGGTGGTTGCGGCGTTTGAAAGCGCGGATATTTTCTTCGAGTCGGGGCTGTTCCGCGCTGGGGAGTGCCCATGCGAGGAAGCGGTCCCGGATGTAGCCGACGGTCTGGGACGAAGGATGGCACATGTCTTCTGCGTAGAAGCGGTAGTCGCGGAGTTCGTCCATCAGGATTTCATATGACGGGAAGTAGTCAGCAGGACAGTATGGGTCCAGGCTGAGATCGGCAGGGCAGGCGGCGAGGAAATCGTCGATGCCCAGAAGCAGGGCTGATTTGCTCAACTGGTTGCCGTGTGCTCCGTCCTTGAAATGGCGTATCGGGCTGACTGTCAGGATGATCTGTCTCGGATGAACGGAAGCGTCAGTCGGACTTTCTAGCCTGTTGCATAGGCTGGCGATCTCCAGAAGCGCAGCAGTGACTTCTGCTGAAGAAAGGCGCTCGCGAACGAATTCCGCTGCCGGTCTTTTCAGGCAGTTCGAGACCACTGAGCCATTGCCGACATGCCTGAAGCACCAGCTTGTGCCCAAGGTGATGATGACCTTGCTGCATGAGGAGAAGAACGCGCGTGCTTCGCTGAGCCTGGCGTTGGCGTTATCCAGAAATTCTTTCTTGCTCTCTCTCGCGAAAGAGGTATGATGCGAGAAGGAGCACCAGCGCTCGTCGCCCGCTCCGATCTGTACGCAATCTTCTTCGTCAAAACCTCCGTGAAGGCCGGCAAGGCGCATGACGCTCTGCTGGATGGATATGGGATTGTACAGAGTGCCGAAAGGATTGACCATGACATCGAATCCAAAGTCTTGCAGATGTTTGCCGATGCTGTCGGAGAAACAACTTCCGAGCATCAGTATCTTGTCCTTGTATGATATCCCGACCTTGCATTTTTCGTCGGTGACGGGTGTCTGTAAACGTAGCATATCCATTTCTTTGTCTCGTGCGGACGCAAATTTATCAATTTTTCGCTATCCTTGCTCTAAAAGTATTATCTTTGACAGATTTTATGTCTATGAATGCTCTCAAATATATATTCATGTTTCTTGTTCTGACCTTTTCAGGACTGATGCTTCATGCCGGAGATGAGTCTTCGCGCTCTTCCGTGCTATTTGCTTATGATGTCGATTTTGAGATGAATTTCGACAACCGTGAGTTCTATAAGAGTACATTTTCTCGTTCCATGACGATTTTCGGGGCCCGTCTCACACCGTCGCTGGGGCTGGATGTGTCCTCGCGTCCTGATTCGAGACACAAGGTGATGGTGGGGCTTGATGTGATGAAGGATTTCGGCTCTCCGAAGTCAGATGTTTCCGATTATCTGCAGGAACTGACGCTGTATTACAATCTGGAAAAACGGCTTGGGGGGGGCAACGCAGATATGACAGTATATGCAGGGGTATTCCCGCGTAAGATGATATCAGACCGTTATTCCAGGGCCTTCTTTTCCGATTCCCTTACTTTCTATGACAATAATCTGGAGGGCCTTCTGATCAAGTTCCGCCGTCCTAAAGCGGAGTTTGAGGTGGGCTGTGACTGGATGGGACAGATCGGTCAGAAGCAGAGGGAGAGGTTCATGGTCTTTTCATCGGGAGAAGGCGAGGTGGCTCATGTTCTCAGGCTTGGATATGCAGGCTATATGTACCATTTCGCATGTTCGGAGGAGGTCAGCGGAGTGGTCGACAATATTCTGATCAATCCGTATGCGACATTTACTTTCGGGCATATGATGGGCCTTCAGGCTTTCATGATGAGGTTCGGTTGGCTCCAGAGCATGCAGAATGACCGCAAGCACATAGGAACTTATACCTTCCCTTGCGGAGGCGAGTTCGATCTTGAGGTGAGACATTGGAATCTCGGCCTAAGGAACAGCCTTTTCTATGGCGTGGACATGATGCCTTATTATAATAATCTCGATTCGGGATCATATAAATACGGAAACATATTGTATCCGGGTGATCCGTTCTACCGTATTCATGACGATGGGAAGACGGGGCCTGGGTCATACGACAGGTTGGAGTTCTTCTGGGAACCGAAGGTGGGCGAGTATCTGAAAATAAAGGTGGGGGCGTTATTCCATTTCCATGATTTCAGATATTCAGGCTGTCAGCAGATGGTCCGTCTGCATTTCAACCTGCATTCATTGCTGAACAGAAAACGATAATATATGAAAAGATTCATGCTGATTATTGCGGCGGTCGCTATGTTTGCTTCCTGCTGCGGACCTAAGGACGGGGTGTATACCTTCAGGATTCTTACTACAAACGATGTCCATGGGCATTATTTCGATTCATCGTATGTCTCTGACAGGACTTCAGGCTCATTGCTTTCGGTAGCCTGGCATGTAGACAGCATCAGGGTTGCGGACGGTGCCGGGAATGTGATTCTGATTGACGACGGAGACTGCCTGCAGGGCGATAACGCCGCTTATTACTATAATTATGTAGACACAACATCCAAGCATCTTTTCGCCCGTATGGCGGAGAAGATCGGATACGATGCGGTGGTGGTCGGAAACCACGATATCGAGACGGGACATCCTGTATATGACCGTCTTGTGAGGACGATGGATGTGCCTTTCCTTGCTGCCAATGCCATCCGCACTGACAACGGCGAGCCTTATTTCCAGGAATTTGTGACCCTTGAGCGTAATGGACTCAATATCACCGTCATCGGTTTCACCAATCCTAATATCAGGAACTGGCTTTCTCCGCTTCTCTGGGAGGGAATGGAGTTCAAGTCACTGCTTCCTTTCGCGCAGGAGACCGTAGACCGCATCAAGGCTCAGGAGAAGTCGGATGTCGTGGTCGTTGCGGTGCATGCTGGTACAGGCAAGGGTGATGGTTCTGTGCTTGAGAATCAGGGACTTGATTTGTTCCGGTCTCTCAAGGGAGTGGATTTCGTCGTCTGTGCCCACGACCATCGTCCTGTGGTTTATCAGAACGACAGCATCTGCCTCATCAATGCAGGAAGCCATTGCAGGAATCTCGGCTATGGTACCGTGACTGTCAAGGTAGAGGGAGGTAAGGTCGTTGAAAAGACTCTTTCTGCCGATCTGCTCGCTCTTGACAAGAGCAAGGTGGACGATGATATGAGACAGGAGTTCCGTCCGGAGTACGAGGCTGTCAAGGCGTTCACTCTTAAGGAAGTGGGCGAACTCAAGTCTGAGCTCCGTACAAGGGATTCTTTCTGCGGAATGTCGGACTATATGAACCTGATTCACACGCTTTCCTTGAGTTGCGCGCCTGCACAGATCTCGTTTGCCGCTCCTCTTACATTCAACGGAACAGTTAAGGCAGGCACCCTTGTATATAATGACCTGTTTACTATATATCCTTTTGAGAACCAGCTTTTTGTGGTCAGGATGACCGGTGGTGAGATCAAGGATTATCTGGAGGCTTCATATGACAGATGGATAAATACGCTTACTCCGTCAGAGGATCACGTGCTGAAGATTTCAAACAAGTCAGATGCCCGCACGGGTCAGAAGCGTTGGTCATTTGACAATATGTCATTCAATTTCGATTCTGCTGCCGGCATCGTCTATGAGGTCGACGTCACCAAGCCGAGAGGGGAGCGCGTAGTCATCAAGTCGCTCGCTGACGGAAGTGCCTTCGATTCCGCTCAGACCTATAATGTGGCGATGACATCCTACCGCGCAAGCGGTGGAGGCGGGCTTCTTGCCGAGATCGGAATCGACACAGGAAAGATAGATGAGAGAGTGGTGGAATATCATCCTGAGATCAGGAACATCCTCTATGACTATCTGACTGTAAACGGTTCGATCGACCCTGAAAAGATCGGTGACAAGGGCGTCATCGGCCATTGGCAGTTCGTCCCGGCTGCGAAGGCGCAGAAAGCCCTTGCAGCCGACATGGCCCTGATGTTTTAAATTAATCGGAGGAGTTTACTGCGGGATAGCATGCAGGAACCGAGGGCTCCGGCCTTGTTGCCGAGTTTCGAGAACTTGATGGTAGTGTCGCTGTTGATTATGTTCAGCGAATGCTTCTGAATTGCTCCCTTTATCGGCAGAAGCAGGTATTCTCCTGTTTGCGCGATAGTACCTCCTATCACTATGAGTTCAGGATTGAAGAGGTTGATCAGTCCGGCCAAGGCACGTCCCAGTGTTGTGCCTATGTTTTCTATGACTTCTATTGCCAATACATCCTCCTCCTTGACCGCCTCGATGATTTCTTCAATATGGATAGTCTCTCCTTTGGCGTATTTCTCCGACAATGTGGATGGCCGTCCTTCCTGAAGACTTTCCATGAAGATCCTGCATACCGCCGATCCGGAAGCGCCTGTTTCCAGACATCCTATCTTGCCGCACTGGCAGATCTGATTGTTGTTCAGGATAGGGAAGTGACCTATCTCGCCTGAAAAACCTGATTTGCCGTATGACAGTTTCCCGTCCAGTATCATTCCCATTCCCAATCCCCAACTTACGTTCAGGAAAAGCATGTTCTTGACATTGTTGGCTACTCCGCAGATGTATTCTCCATATGTCATGGCTCTTGAATCATTCTCCACGAAGACAGGTTTGCCCAACTCGTCTTCAAGTACTGATGCAATCGGCTTGTCTTCACCTATGAAATATGTAAAACAGTATCCTGTTTCGTTGTTGACTCGTCCTGTGAGATTGAAGCCATAGGCCAGAACCTTGGCTGGCTCAATTCCGTTTTCGTTCAGACTGGCTTGGACGAAGGTGCAGAGTCCGCGGAATGACTCTTCTGAATTCTGAACTGAAAAACCGAGCCTTTCATGGAAATCGATGACCGTTCCCTTGAAGTCTGTGACTGCAAGATTTATGAATTTCCTTCTAACATCAATCCCCACAAAATAACCGGCAGAAGGATTCAGGCCGTATATGCTCGGCCTGCGTCCTCCTCCGGTATCCATCTTGCCCACTTCTACAAGGAAGCCTTCTTCAATCAGTTCTCCTACGAGTTTGGTAATCGTCGGTATGCTGGTGTTGAGTTCCTTGCTGAGATCGGAAAGACTGAAGTCTCCTTCGTTGATGCACAGATCCAGGATCTTCTGCTTGAGAATTGAGTTCTTTCCGTCTATATTCTTTATAAAGAAGGTTTTCATATTCTGTTTTGTTTGGGTTTGAACAGCAAATATAGGAATTATCTCTTGCTGTTCCAGTATGCTTCGATTTCTTCAAGCGTTTTTCCCGTGGTCTCAGGGATGACCTTCCACATGATGAGCATGTAAGGGATGCACATCACTGCGAACATGAAGAATGTTCCTGCCTGGCTCCATCCGAGGAGTATCGGTGTGAGTTGTCCTATAAGGTATGTACCGATCCATAGGGCGAAACCTGCGATGGACATGGCGCGACCTCGTACACTGTTCGGATACATTTCCGAAAGGAGGACGAACACGATGGCTGAGATCGAAATGGCGCAGCAGAATACATATGCAAGGAAGAATGTGAGCATGAATCCGTTGCCAAGTCCGATTTCTGCGCCCCATGCGAAGTATGTGCCGATGGCGACAAGGCAAAGGATCATTCCGCTCACTCCCCAGTATATCAGTTGCTTGCGTCCTACACGGTCGATGATGAACACTGCCAGTATGGTAGTGACCATATTCACGACTCCTACGAGCACTGTAGAGAACATCGGGTTGTCGAATCCTGCTTCGGAGAAGATCTTCGGGCCGTAGTAAAGCACCGCATTCACTCCCATGAACTGCCCGAGGATGGCGATGGCGCTACCTGCAATCACAGCGATGAGGATGCCCGGCTTCAGAAGGTCTGACCATGTGCCCTTTGTCTCTCCCTTGAGGGATGACTGAGTCGTTTCGATCTCTTCCTTGACTTCTTCCGATGTTGCGTAGATCTTTTGGAGAACGGCCGATGCCTTGTCAAGCTTTCCTTTAACTATCAGCCACTTCGGACTTTCAGGGATGAAGAATATTATAAGGAAGAACAGGAGGGCAGGTATGGTCTCGCTTCCTAACATTCCTCTCCATGCTTCTGTGTGCATCATCTTCTGCCAGAGAGTGATGTCTGAGGCCTGAAGTGTCCCTTCTGTCATCCTGAGGGCCAGCGAAGGGTCGATGTTTGCATCGATGATCCAGTTCATCAGGTAGGCGAGGAGAAAGCCCATTGTAACCGCGAGTTGATATAGAGATACAAGGGTGCCGCGGATCTTTGCCGGTGAGACCTCTGATATATATATAGGAGATACAATCGATACTATGCCGATACCGACGCCACCGATTATCCTGTATGCTACAAGGCCGTCGAAACTTCCGCATATGGCGCATCCTATGGCAGATATGCTGAACAGGGCAGCGGAAATAAGCATTGTGAGTTTTCGGCCGAGGTAGTCGCTGAGCGTTCCTGCAGCAAGTACACCGATGATCGATCCGATCAGGGCGCAGCCTACATACCATCCTTCGCCTGCCGCAGAGAGGGCGAACTGGCTCTTTACCATTACTGTAGTGCCGGAGATGACGGCTGTGTCATATCCGAAAAGGATTCCTCCGATGGCAGCGACTACCGCCATGAAGATCACATATCCCATTGAATTCTTCTGTTTCATATCAGATGTTGAAATATTCTTTATACCTGTTATATAAGTTGCCGGCTGCGCCGTAGACCGACTGAGGACTCATGAAGTGCGGGAACTCGAAGGTTATGGCCTTGTCGTAGCCGCATCGTTTTGCCGCTTCGAGTTTCAGACGGAGTTTGTCGAACTTGATGGGGAGGAACTTGATCGGCATGTCGCGGTCGAAGGTCTCGGCATTGGTCCAGCACTGCATGCCGTACTTGTCAGCCATCTTCTTGTTCACACTGAAGAACGCGTCCAACTCGTCGTAGTCGATGTGACCGTCCTGGAATGCTACGGCGTCTACTACGTCGTGTATGCCTGAGAATATCTGTGACCATTCTCTCTCATGCGCCTCGATTGATACCGCATCTTCTTTTGTGAGTGCTGCTCCCGCTGCACTTACCGCCTTCTTACCGTCAATCCATGGTGAGATGAATACCGGCATGCCGCCTGAAACATCCTTGCACTGCTTACCCATTGCGTGGAATGCGTCAACCGCTCCGATAGTATCACGGCTTATCTCTGTGCTAAGATACCATCCTCCGAAGCTGTCGTATTTTTCTCCGTACATCTTCCATACCTCGTCGATCACGAACTTGTTGTCCTCGATCTCGTGGCTCATGTCTTTGGTATCCCAATAAACTCCTGAGTCATATAGTCCGAGATAAAACTTCATTCCGTGTTTCTGTGCCAGGCGGCAGAACATGTCGATCAGGTCTACCGATGGCATGTAGCAGCCTTTCTTGAGCAGGTAAGGCGACGGATAGGTGATGAATTTGCGGTAGCCGCAACGGATGTCGATCACGGTATCTATGCCGATGGACTTCATGTATGCAAAGTCCTTGTCCCATTCCTTCTCGCCCCAGTTCTGGTGCGGGATGTCATGCGAGATCTCGTCAAGGAAGGTTCCTGTGATCCTCAAGCCGTTGTCCTTGGGAACTATAAGGCTGCCTGATGCAGTGCCTGATTCAGCGTGTCTGTCCTCGCTTGAGCAACTGCCCAGGACTGAAGATGCGGCAATGGCCGAGACGCCTCCTATTGCCATTGTCTTAAGAAAATCTCTACGGTCAGTCATGTTATAATAAAGATTTTTAAATAGTTCTACGTTAAATCATGCAAATATAGGAATTTTACTTGTATTGCTTTATTTTAAATTCATAAAATACGAAAAAATTAACTTGAAATGTCCTTTCATTATTAAATTCAAATTTAAAATACCATGCGGATTTTAAAATTATTTAAAAATAATGATCAAAAGATGGTTCTGTATTAAAAATATTTATATTTTTGCATGTTTATTATACCAAAAATGAAGGCAACTAAATTAATATGCAATGTTCTGGTATCTGCCATGATAATGGTCGGATGCTTGTCATGTACTGACAGCCAGAAGGTTACAAACCACAATTATATGTGGTTTGACTGTGAGGCGAATTATGAGACGCTCTCATATCCGGATTCGATAAGATATTATCTGACCAAGTGCAAGGAACTTGGTTTCGATAATGTTGTGGTCGATGTGAAGTCCATCATGGGTGAGGTTCTTTATGAGAGTGAGATTGCTCCATACATGGGTGACTGGGAAGGTGTCGAGCGTCCGCGTGACTACGACATGCTCGGCTACTTCATCGAGTATGGCCACGAGATGGGACTGAAGGTATTCGGATCTCTCAATGTATTTGCCGGAGGACATAACTATTTCGACAGAGGCGTAGTTTATCAGGACAAAGGTGCATGGCAGTCAATCTGCTATCACAACGGCAAGCTTACTCCGATTTCGGAGATCAAGACCAATTACAACTGCATGATGAATCCGTCGAATCCTGAGGTGCAGGAATATCAGATCGATATCCTGAAGGAGTTCGCGATGAAGTATCCTGAGGTGGACGGACTTATCTTCGACCGTGTGCGCTACGACGGCGTGACTGCAGATTTCAGCGAACTTTCGAAGAAGCAGTTCGAGGAGTATGCCGGCGTGACCGTCGAAAATTTTCCTGAAGATATTCTCAGCTGGTATGACGAGGATGGAAATCTTCGTGACAGCTGGGTTCTCGGCAAGCATGCCAAGAAGTGGTTCGAGTGGCGTGCAGGTGTGATCCATGATTTCGTGGTCAAGGCGCATGAGGCTCTCAAGGAGATCAATCCTGACCTTATAATAGGAGACTATACAGGTGCATGGTATCCTACCTATTGGCAACTGGGTGTGAATTGGGCCAGCAAGGATTATGACCCATATCAGGTGCCGCAGTACCAGTCATGGGCGACAGAGGATTATCACAAGACAGGTTATGCCGAAATGCTCGATGTCTATATGACAGGCCTTTATTATACTTTGATTACAAAAGATGACGTTGACAGGGCTACAGGTGTCGTGGGCCAGCGCAGCGAAGCCGGAATGGACAACAGCCTCACTTACTGCTACAGCGTTGAGGGCGGTGCAGAGATCGCGAAGGAGATTACAAAGGGCGTGGTTCCTGTGATCGGATCCATCTATGTGGAGCAGTATCTTGGCGACTTCACTCCGTTCGGTCCGGCTGTGACCCAGGCTCTCAAGAGCACTGACGGTGTGATGATCTTCGATATCGTCCATCTCAACAAGCATAAGTTGTGGGATGAGCTTGAGGTGGCGATGAAGAATGCGGGAAAATAATTTTCCAACTAACTATATTATTAACTAACCAAAAATTCCATGAAAGCGATTTTTAGGAATCTGATCAGTTCCTTTGCCTCAAAGGTGGCTGTTTCTGCGGTAGCGATTTTCCTCATGGGGGGGGGAATCTTATCTGCACAGCCGACGGTTAAAGGAAAGGTGACCGATGCTGCGGGCCAGCCGCTCATCGGTGTCACAGTTCTCGTCAGCGGTACCACTAACGGCACTATGACGGACGTAGACGGAAGTTATAACATTTCTGTCAAGAAGGGAGATGTGCTGGAGTTCGTGTGTCTGGGTATGGCTACGCAGACATTTACATGCGACGGTACTTTGTCTTCCCTTAATGTAACTCTTGTTGAAGATACTACCTTCATCGAGGAGACTATCGTAGTAGGTTACGGTACTCAGAAGAAATCTTCAATGACAAGTGCTGTGTCAGCCATAAAGGGTGATGAACTCCTTAAGGCTCCTTCAACCAATGTGTCTCAACTTATTGCAGGTAAACTTACCGGTGTGTCATCCGTACAGGAGTCAGGTGAGCCGGGGCTCGACCAGGCATCTCTCAAGATCCGCGGATCTGTGTATGGTGTCGCATATGTTGTAGACGGTTTCCCTGTGGACAATATCAATGATATTGATCCTACTGATATCGAGAGCATATCTGTGCTCAAGGATGGTGCGTCTGCAGCGGTGTACGGTCTTCAGGGTGCCGGTGGTGTGATCATCGTCACTACAAAGAAGGGAGACAAGGGCAAGCCTAGGATTTCGTACAACACTTCTCTCGGTGCATCTTTGAACGCCAACTTCCCTGACTTCATGAACGGTCCTGAGTTCGCTTACTATTACAATATGGCTCAGATGATGGACCAGCTCGCAAACGGCACAATCTCTGACCGCAGCCAGTACGTTCCTTATTTTACTCAGGAGAATGTCGCTGCAATGCAGAACGGTGACCCTACTGACGGCTGGGACAACGTAGACTATGTTGACAGAGTGTTCGGAACCGGTTTTACACAGAAGCATAATGTGACCGTTACAGGCGGTTCTGACAAGACCCGTTATTTCGTTTCTGCCGGTTTCCTCGGTCAGAATGGTAACATCGACAATTACAATTACAAGCGCTACAATGTGCGTGCTAACATCGAGACTGACATTACCAGCAGTCTGAAATTCACTGCAGGTCTCTCAGGTGTAGTTTCTCGCCGCAGTACTCCTCGTTACGCATCAGGCGGAACTGACGGTAACTCTTACCTTGGTGAGGTCGGTTGGTTCTCAATCGCCCGTCAGGTAATCGGTATGCATCCATACCTTCCTGAGAAGTATGACGGATATTATACCGGAGTCCAGGCGAACAACCAGTCATATCCTTACAGCCCGCTTGCGGCACTCTATGAGTCTGGAAACAAGCAGACACGTGGTTTCGACGCCAGCGCGAACTTCTCTCTTACATGGAACATTCCTTGGGTAAAGGGACTTTACGTCAAGGCCAGCGGATCATATGACTACACTACAAGCCATAACAAGAATCTTGATACTCCTTACAAGGTAAAGTGGAGTTCTCGTAATGCAGATACAGGCGAGTGGCAGTGGAATATGGGTACTGACCCGGCAACTCAGAGTGACGGAGTGAAGATCGGTGAAGGTCAGGTCAACTATCATCAGCTGGTAGGACAGGCAAGCGCTGGGTATGCAAATACATTCGGCAAGCATAACATCGACCTTCTCGCTCTCCTCGAAGTGCGCGACAACAAGAGCAACAGCATGACTGCTTACGGAAAGAACCTTCCGTTTGCAAGCCTTCCTGAACTCGGATTTGCACTCCCTACTACTGACGCGATCGGCGGTTGGAGCGATGCTTCACGTTCTGCCGGTTATGTCTTCCGTGCCCGTTATGACTACGATGAGAGATATCTCGCAGAGTTTACAGGCCGTTATGACGGTTCTTACAAGTTTGCCGGCATGACAAAGACCCGTTGGGGCTTCTTCCCTTCAGGATCAGTAGCATGGCGTATCTCGAATGAGGATTTCATGGACAATGCAACTGCTGTCAACGACCTCAAACTCCGTGCTTCGGTAGGTCTCCTCGGTAACGACAGCGCTTCTGCATACATGTTCCTCAACAGTTATGACCAGTGGGACGGAAAGGTTGTATATCCTTCTCCATCCGGAAATTCTGTAAATGTCGCTTACGGCGACTCGGGACTTGCAAACCTCGACCTTACGTGGGAGAAGACTCTTTCATACAACGTGGGAGTGGATCTCAATATGTGGGATTCTATGCTCGAGGCTGAAGTCGACGCTTTCTATAACTGGACATATGACATGCTGACCAGCAATGGTGGCGGCTATCCTTCGTCTATGGGAGGTTTCTATCCGGCTATCATCAATTACAATCAGATTGAGGCCAAGGGTATCGATATCATGCTCTCACACCGCAACAGTTTCATGGCGGGCGGCAAGCCTTTCTATTATGGCATCAGCGGTACTTTGACATATTCAAAGACACGTTGGCTCAAGTATCAGGACGATCCTAACACAGTGGCGTGGAGAAAGGTTGTAGGTCAGACTTACGGCGCTCTTACAGGTTGGATTGCTGACGGTCTTTACCGCTCTGAGGAGGAAATTGATAATTCCCCATGGTACGGAACACGTCCGAATGTCGGCGACATCAAGTATGTCGACGTGAACGGAGACGGTAAGATCAACTGGGATGACCGTGGATATTTCGGCCGCTCGAACCGTCCGGAACTCACCTTCGGTCTCAACCTTAACTTCGAGTGGAACGGTCTCGACTTCAATGCGCAGTTCACCGGAGGTGCCCTCTTCGATGTATCCCTCACAGGTACATATTACAACGGTTACGATGACAATACAATCTGGACACAGACATTCAAGGAAGGCGGTAACTCTCCTCTCTTCCTTGTTCAGAATGCTTACAGCATCGATAATCCTGATGGAACATTTCCGCGTCTTACTCTCGGTGGTACAGGACATGGCGGTGACAACGGTCTCGCATCAACATTCTGGTGGAGAGACGGTAAGTATGTCCGTCTGAAATCTGCTCAGTTGGGATATACCTTCCCTTCAAAGTGGATGAAGAAGATCAGTGTCGAGTCACTCCGCATCTTTGTCGAGGGACAGAACCTCTTCACAATCGATGGACTTCCTGAAGGTATCGACCCTGAGTCTCCAGGCGTAAACAACGGTTACTATCCGCAGCAGCGTCTCGTGATGGGCGGTATTTCTATAACATTCTAAAAGACTGATGAATATGAAAAAGATATTAGCAGGATTGTTCATTGCCGGAGCTCTTTTCAGTTTCTCTTCTTGTACAGAGTATCTGGACATGACTCCGACTGACAGAGTCTCAGATAAGACTATCTGGGAGACTACCGAGGCTGCGGAATATAATGTCAATTATCTCTACAGCTACTTGATCGATATCGTTAACGGTCAGAGCGCTCTTGGACTTACAGAGTCTCTTACCGACATGCTCAAGTATGGTTCATACAACTATAACGCACATTGTTATATTCCAAGTGAGATGGCTTATGGCGGATCTGTGATCACTGCCAACTATGTGGATGTTTATATGGGCTTCTGGGGCACCATGTATACTGCTATCCGTAAGACAAACTTCGCTCTCTACAGCCTTAAGACTTACGGCAAGATGAGTGATGAGGATAAGCTTCGTCTTGAGGCTGAGCTCCGCTTCCTTCGTGCCAACATGTATTTTGATCTCACAAAGAGATATAAGGATATCATCATCTATGATGAGAACATGGAGGCATACACCAAGAATAGAAAACGGGATACTGAAAAGGAAGCATGGGATTTCATCCAGGCAGACCTCGAGTTCGCTGCAGCCAACCTTCCTGAGAAGGCTGCCGCAAGAGGCCGTCTTGACAAGGGTATGGCATATGCTTTCACAACTCGTGCGATGCTTTATGCAAAGCGTTATCAGGCTGTAGTTGATGCAGCTGATGAAGTTGCCAAGCTTGGATATGTTCTTGAGGCTGACTATGAGGACGCAGTCAAGAAGCCTATCAATGAGGGCAACACTGAGGCTATCCTCCAGTATACATTCAGCTATGCTGATGCTGTAACCCACAGCCTTGATTTCTATTACACTCCTGCTGGTGACTATTCTCTTATCGGACAGGATGGCGCTGGCGGAGGTTATGGTACTCCTACTCAGGAAATGGTTGAGTCTTATGAGTATGCTGCCGGCGGTTTCCCTGACTGGATACCATGGCATACAACTGAGGGTACAACAATGAATCCTCCATATGCTGATCTCGAGCCACGTTTCCACGCTACAATCCTTTATAACGGTGCGCCTTGGAAGGGTCGTAAGATCGAGCCTTTCATCAATGGTGTTGACGGCTGGGCTACTTGGAAAACAGAGAGAGAGCCTAAGGGCAAGACTACAACAGGTTACTATCTCAAGAAACTTGTTGACGAGACTAACGTGAATCTGACAGGCAGCGATATGCCTATTTCAATCCTCCGTTACGGTGAAGTCCTTCTCAACAAGGCAGAGGCTTGCTATCATCTGAATGATGCGGCTGGCGCAAACGCTGCTGTCAAGGCTATCCGTGCGCGTGTGGGACTTCCATATACTGACAAGGCCGGTGATAACCTTTGGGCTGCCATCCGTCAGGAGCGCAAGGTGGAACTTGCATTTGAGGGCCTCTGGTACTGGGATCTGCGTCGTTGGGAGGTTGCTGCTGAGAAGTATCCTCTTGGCCTTTCAGGCTATCAACAGCACGGACTCAAGATTGAGAGGTATGCTGACGGCTTCAAGTACACTTATGTTTCTGTAGACGATCAGGATCGCGATTTCTCAAGCAAACTTTATCGTTTCCCAATGCCGACCAGCGAACTTAACAACAACGATTATGTTGACCAGTATGATGAGTGGAAATAATTAAATGGACATTAAGATGAAAAAGATATTTATAATGATCGCCGGTGCTCTGCTGCTGCTTTCGTCATGCCACAAGCCGGAGTACGTCGAGCCTACAGCCGACAGACAGGGCATTACGAGCCTTTCTGCGATCTTTACTTTCGGACCTTTTGTGGATTCTGAGGTTGCGAGACTTCAGATCACAGACCCGGAGGCAGAAAGGTACGTGATTCCTATTCCATTCTACTATCCTGAGGCCTCATTCGATGAGACTGAGGTATATATGACAAAGGTCAGAGTACAGGCAGAACTTCAGCCGAACTGCACTATTGAACCAGGTCTTGGAGAGACGCTTCTCGACCTTACAAAGGAGAACTGGTTCACTTATACAAACGCTCATGGTGAGAGCAGGCCTATCTGCATCACCGGTGAGAGAGTCAAGTCAAACAAGTGCGAACTTATTTCATTTGCTCTTGCTGATCCTGCCCTTTCTGGTGTCATAGACAAGGCTGCAAAGACAGTTACTCTTATCACTGTAGATGACCTTGTGTCTTGTACAGCAAAGGCTCAGATCTCTGCGCATGCTACCATCTCTCCGGATCCTGCAGAGGCACGCAGTTATGACGAGCCTGTGAAGTTTACTGTGACTGCACACAATGGTGTTGACAAGACTGACTATATCGTAGCAAAGGGTCTTCCTGAGAAGATTGAGAAGGGCTTCGACCTGAACACTGTAGAGCAACTCTTCAATTTCGATCCTGTCGCTATGATCGGAATGCCGGCATGGTCAACAGAGATTTATCCTTCGCTTGCATACATAGATGGTAAACTTGTCGTTTGCACCGGAGATGGTTCTGCGCCGATTTATCTGAATGCCAAGACAGGTGTTAAGGAGGGAACAGTTACTCTCGGATCTGCTGCTGCAGCCGCTGTAACAAACGACGAGGGCAATTATATCCTTTACTGCAACCATGCAAATGGTGGAGAGACATTCAATATCTGGAAGTCAACAAGTGTTGATACTGCTCCTGAACTCTTCCATTCATTCACTAACCCTACTTCTCTCCCTATGGGATGGAAGATGAAGGTTAACGGAAGTCTTGATGGAGATGCACTGATTGTAATTCCAAATGCCGGTGTGGCAGGCGTAACAACATCAGGAAATGCGACTGTTGTCGAGGTCAAGAACGGAGCTGTTGCAGGTGAACATGTAATAGATCTTTCTGGAAGTACTCTGTGGGGCGTACAGGGCCGTATGGGCGGTGTCGTTTCTGCATCCGATAACATGAGTGACGGCTGGTTCACATCACAGTATTCGGAGAGTTACCTGCGCTATATCAAGTCTGACGGAACTCAGGTTGTTGCAATTCCTTCAGATATGTCAGGCTGGGGTCTTAACCCTAACTGTCTTGACGCTAAGTCGTTCAACAATGTTGATTATCTTGCCCTGTTTGTTGTAAGCTTCTTCCCATGCTGGGGAATGGGTCCGGAACTCTATCTGTACGATGTGACTGACAAGGCTCAGGTTACCGGTGGCGATGTTACTCAGGTACCTGGCACTGTCCTCTCGAACAGAGCTATCACATGGTATCAGCAGGGTTCATATGATGCGTCAAATAACTGTGCTGTCGGTGATGTCGTTATTGCTCCTACTGCTGACGGATTCACATTCCAGCTTTACTACTATGATCATCATTCTCAGGTAATCGGCGGATACTCGGCAGATTGTATCAAGAGATAATTGAGACATTTCTATGAAGATTTTCAGATTTTTAGCAGTGTCGGTTTTCCTGGCGGCCTTCATGGCCTGCCAGGAGGACGATGCTCCTCTGTGGGATCCGGACTGGAACGACTCGGGAGACGGAGGAACTCCTGAAGTAAATGAACCTAAGCCAAGGTATGTCTGGATTGACGGCCCTGCAAATTTCTACGATTATGCAAATAGCCGTGAGAATATCGCCAGAGATGTCGCCAGGATCAAGGAAGTCGGTTTTACGGATGTGATTGTGGACGTGCGCCCTACCAATGGTGACGTGATGTTCAAGTCGACTGTTGCTGACCCTATGGTCAGGATCGACACATGGAGAAACGGACAATATGTATGGCTTGAGAGGACTGCGGATTTTGATTATCTTCAGGCATTCATAGAGGAAGGACATAAGGTCGGTCTGAAGGTTAACGCTGCCATAAACACATTTGTCGGAGGATGTCTCTGTCCGTATGGATTGGGTACAGACGGTATGCTTTACCGCGATGCCGACAAGAAGGATTGGGCTACGGTCATCAATTCAGAAAGTGGATTGGTCAATACCATGGACCTTACAAATGCTTCGACAGATTGGGGTACCAGATTCCTCAATCCTGCAAACAGCGATGTGCAGAAGTTCCTTCTCCAGATGCTCGCAGACCTTGCAAAGTATGATCTTGACGGAATTGTACTTGACAGATGCAGGTATGATGATCATGGACTTATGAGCGATTTCTCTGAGGAGTCACGCCAGAAGTTCGAGTCATTCATCGGATCAAGTGTCGAGAATTTTCCTTCGGATATCTTTGCCCCAGGCACAACGGAACTCGGAACTCCGACCAATATCCGGAAGCAGTGGCTGGCTTTCCGTGCCAAGACCATTCATGATTTCATCGAGAAGGCTGCAGATAAGGTTCATTCTGTAAATCCCGATATCCGCTTCGGCGCTTATGTGGGAGCATGGTATTCTTCTTATTATACCTCAGGTGTGAACTGGGCAAGTCCTAAGTATGATCCGTCCCTTGACGGATATGCGTGGGCATCGAAGGATTATAAGAACTATGGTTATGCTGACCATTGTGATTTCATGTTCATCGGTGCATATGCAGCTGCTACATCGATCTGGGGTAATAATGAATGGACAATGCAGGGCTTCTGCCGCAAGGCTGCTGGCAAGTTCAAGGGAGATGTCCCTTATGCCGGAGGTCCTGATATCGGAAACCCTACAGGCTTCGAGAATGGAGGGCAGGCTGCCATCATTCCTGATATAATCGATGCTTGTATAAATTCCAGCGACGGATTCTTCCTGTTTGATCTTTGTCATATAAAGATGTATGACTATTGGGATGCATTCAAGAGAGGTTTTGACAAATATCTGGCCGACTTCGAATAGTCTTTCTCTATATATTTTTAATGAATAATGAATTATCGATTCAATATGAAAAGAATTGCTTTATTTTTAAGTTTTGTCATCATGGCGGCTGCTTGTACTGACCTTGCTGAGTCAAACGGCAAGCTTACTATTGATGAGACTGCTCTTACTCAGCAGTTTGCTACTGCCGGTGGCGTCGCTGAGGTAACCTTCACGACAGATTGTGACTGGAATGTTCAGCAGTACAATACAAACCACTATTCATGGGCTTCGATTACTCCTACCAACGGTGAGGCTGGAGAGAATACTATCTATATTACTGTGCTGAAGAATGAGAATACTGACGGACGTGAGTTTGCATTCCTTCTCAATGCCGGTGCCGATTCTAAGGAGATCAAGGTCATCCAGAAGCAGAAGGATGCCTTGACTGTAACTGAGAATGAATTTGCGTTTGATGCTTTCGGAGGCCAGTTCGAGATTGAGGTTGTAGCTAATATCGATTTCGAGTATGAAATCTCTGCGGATTGGATTACTGTTGTTCCAACTAAGGCCCTTGAGGCTACAAAGATCAGCTTCGATGTGGCTATGAACAAGAATATGTATGACGACCGTGCTGCTACAGTTACAGTCAAGAGCGGCGAGTTTACCGAGACAATCACTGTTGACCAGACCAAGTTCGTTCCAGAGTGGACACTTTCTGATACAGAAGCATGGATCGGTAAGGACGGAGGTTCTTGTGAGTTCACTTTCGAGGCAAACCAGGAGTTCGAGGTGATCGCTCCGGCAGTCGACTGGGTGACCATGACGGAGGTTGACGGAGTATATCATTTCGAAATTGCTCCTTCGACTGAGTACGATACAAGAATCGCATATGTGAACGCTATCGGTGAGGTGCCTGATGCAAATGCATGTGCATTCATCTATCAGACAGGTACAGCCGAGGTTGTTTGGTCACATAATCTTAATGGCGACTATGAGTGTATAGCACATTCTGATGAGATTATGTCTCTTGGTGTTCTTGGCAATATGCTTCTGATCGGCGACTCATTTGATATCGCTGCTCTTGATCTCAAGACAGGTGCATTCCTGCAGCAGATTCCTCTTCCTGACTATATCAAGGATCTTGGTCGTCACTCATTCGATACAGACGATGCGGGACATATCGTTCTGGGTGCGTTGTATTCATATGTTGAAGAAGGAACAACTTACGATATATATTATGCAGACGCCAATATGAATATTCAGCCTCTTTGCCAGTATGACGGTAAAATCTATAACAGACTTGGTAATTTCCGTGCAGCTGGTGATGTTACAAAGGATGGTGTGGTAACTGCATTTGTTGATGTCTATCAGTCCTGGGCTGCATGGGAGTTCACAAATGGTACACCAACTTATCATAAGGGTGCTGTGGCGCCGGATGCCGGTCTGTCGACCGTTTGGTACCCGGGATATGCATGTGTCGTTCCTGTAGGAGCACGCCTGGCCGATGGTATGCTTTACTGCGGATATGACGGACAGTATGACCTTCAGTATTGTACAGATCCTTCGGCAAATACTTGGGTTACTCTTATGAGCACTAACTCAACATGGGCAGAAGGCGGCAGCGGTATCGCATACGCTGAGTTCAACGGCAAGAAGTATGCTGCTATCCAGAGCACTGCTTATGCTTCAGGTGCTGATGTTGGTGCATACCTCGTAGATATTACAGATCCTGCAAATGCCAAGACTGTATATCAACTTAATGCTTGGGAGATTCCTGACCTGACATATTATGGAAAGTGCGGATCCGGTGATGCGGAACTTGTGGTGATGGATGACGCAATGTATCTTTATGTTGTTGATGGACAGTATAATGTTCTTACTTGCGTCAAGTTCCCGAAACTTTAATAACCAAGACACTTTCATAGAGTGTACTCATAATTTTAAATCCGGGGCGGACGGCCGTTAGGGCGTCCGCCTCTTTATTTCATCTGACGATTATAGTAACATGAACAAGATGAGAACGGCATTGTGCTTTATGCTGCTCCTTTCTTTGCTGACCTCATGCAAGGATCCCAACCAGGCGATTGTCGATCTTGGCTGGACAAATGTGGCTGATGCATTCGGTGCCTTGCCGGAATACCTCGATGTCTACAAGTCTCCTGCAGAATTGAATGGCAAGCCTGCGGTTGCGTATGTGACTATTGCTGATATGAAGTCTGCTAAATGGGATGTGTGGAGCGTCAAGTCCGACCTGACCTACAAGACGTCTGATTCATATAAGACTCCTTCACAGGTGTATGATTCTGCCAAGTGTCCGATAGTGATCAATGGCGGATATTTCTTCTGGTCTGACGGAAACTATACTTCGAGTCTTGCAGTGAGCAAGGGGGAAGTCCTGGCATACAATATCAATTATGCATCCGAGGATTGGGTTTCGGTATACTATCCTACGAGAGCGGCTTTTCTGCAGACCAAGGAAGGGGAATTCGATGCTTGCTGGACATATGCATCTTCTGCCGGACAGCATTATTCCTACCAGGTCCCTGCTGATAATTCATACGATAAGGCTCCGCTCGAGGTTCCGTCTTCGACTTTTCCCGAAAAGGCCAAGACCTTCAAGGCACAGACTGCAATCGGAGGAGGTCCGGTGCTTATCAATGACGGTAAAATCGTGAATACCTGGAAGGAAGAGATGTTCGAGGTCGGAGGAGTGGAACCTGCTTCGCCTCATCCGAGGACAGCAATCGGAGTCACTGCTGAAGGCAAGATGGTCTTCTTTGTCTGTGAGGGACGTAACATGACCGAAGGCGTAAAGGGGATGACTACCGAAGAGGTTGCGTCTGTCCTCAAGAGCCTTGGATGTGTGGAGGCGATCAATCTTGACGGCGGCGGTTCGACATGCATGCTTGTCAATGGAAAGGAAACCATCAAGGTAAGCGGCGGAGAACAGCGTGCTGTTGCGAGTGCTGTCATACTTTATTAATAAACTTGTGGCGGATGACCAACCGGTCATCCGCCACTTTTGTGTACGCCCAGCATGGGCATGTTCTAACGGGTGAAAGTCCCGAATGCAC
>CAZYCJ010000019.1:0-37246 GCA_964645495.1 uncultured Muribaculaceae bacterium | reverse complement strand
CAGGGATGAAGCCTCCGAGTTCGGAAGGGAAGTCGCTGCCCAGTTTCCGGCCGAACCCGAAACTCTTGACATATTCGTTCCATTTGTCCATTGCCTCGTCTATGGATCCGTACTTCTTGTTTTCAAGAAGGTCGCGCAGGATGTAGCAGTAATAGGCGTTGCACGACATCATGATGGATTCCTCGAAATTCAGAGGAGACTTGTGGGCGTGGCAGCCAAGTTTGTTCTTTCCGAAATGATAGCCCATGCTGCAAGGGTAATGCGTGTCTGTAGTCACGACCCCCTCTTCAAGTCCGATAAGGCCGTTTACCAGCTTGAATACCGATCCCGGAGGATAGGAGGCCTGGACGGCGCGGTTGAACATAGGCTTGTACGGGTCTGTGGAGATCTCCTTGTAGTGCTGTCCGATGTTTGCCAACTGGTCTACATCGATTCCCGGGCTTGATACAAGGGTCAGGATTTCTCCGGTGGACGGTTCGATGGCCACGAGACTTCCGACCTTGTTTGCCATGAGCATCTGTCCGTAATGCTGGAGCCGGGCGTCGATCGTGGTCGTGATGTCGTCTCCCGGTATGGCCTCCTTGTCCATTTCTCCGTTCTTGTAGCGGGATTCGATCTTGTTGCGCGAGTTCCTGAGCCAGATGTTGTATCCCTTTTCTCCACGGAGTTCCTTTTCGCGTGCGGCCTCGATTCCGGTCATGCCCGCATAGTCCCCCGACTTGTATTCTCCGGGATGCTTCTCTATGTAATTGGCGTTGACTTCGGAAACATAGCCGAGAAGGTTGCCTCCTGCGTTGAAAGGATATTCGCGGATGCTTCGCGCCTGTCCGCGGAATCCGGGGAACTTATAGGCGACTTCCGCGAATTTCATGTATGTCTCCGGAGGTATCTGCTTTATCATCACCACGGACTGGTATCCGATCCTTCGGCGGTTCTTGTGGAATTCCGCCATCTTTTCCCTTACGAATTCGGGAGAAATATCGAGGACCTCGCAAAGAGCAAGAGTGTCGAATGGCTCCACTTCCTTAGGAGTCACCATGAGGTCGTATGCCACCTTGTTGCCTACGAGGATGTTGCCGTTGCGGTCATGGATGATGCCTCTGGTAGGGTAGATGGTAGAGTAGACCATGGTGTTGTTCTCGGCGGACAGTTTGTACTTGTCGTCGAGTATCTGGATGCTGAAGAGTTTTGCTATGAGGATGGCTGCCGCTGTGCAGAGACCTATGAGCAGTTTGTTTTCCCTGTTTAGTTTCATCGCCGTTTCCTCCTATTTGCGGTCATCTACAGTCAGGATGTTCGTGACGATGAGGGCAAGGATGTAATTGCAGACAAACGATATTCCGAAACGCGTAAGGTTGAACCACATAGGTCTTGTCCCGGCACCGTCAAGAATGATGTACAGTCCGAGGAAGATGACGATGGACAGGGAGAGAAGCATGGATATCTTGCCGGCACCGTTCTTCCTGATCGAGAAACCGTCGCTTCTGGTGATGAGGTCCTCTCCAAGGAAGAAACGGATCAGAGGTTTGCGCATCAGTGCCACCGGCACTAGGCATGACGCATTGATTCCTACGAGTCCTTCGGACAGCCAGTCGACTGAAAGTCCTGTCATAAAGGCGAGAAGCATGCACAAGGGCGTGCTTACGGTGAGAGGGACGCATATGATCATCGCCGGAAGCAGTGTGAGCATTACATAAGGCCCCAGATTGGTGAAGTTGCATAGAATGATCTGCGCCAACACCAGCAGGAAATATAACAATCCGAAATTCTGTCCTTTCATCGCTTGCCCTCCAGTTCTTTCATTTCTTCCTTGCCGAGATTTTCCACGATCGTCACATACCTCAATGCCCCGAAATCCTCGAACAGGGTCACTGTGATCTCATATGTGGCACCGTTCACGATCTTGGCCTCACCGACGGATCCCAGAGGGATGTCAGGAGGGAAGATGGACGAGAATCCGCTTGTGAAGACAGTGTCTCCCGGCTCAAACTGCACATGGAGAGGAATCTCCTTCAGGATGGCTCCGTCGCTGCTCTTGCCGTCCCAACTCAGAGGACCCACCGCACCCTCCTTTCCGAGTCGGGCGCTGATGTTCATTTCGTGGTTCCTGAAAGATCTGGCATACGAATATTTTCTGCCTACGGCATCAATGACACCCACCGCACCTTTGCCTGTTATGACGCCGGATCCCTCGGCGATCCCGTCGTCGCTTCCTTTTCCGATTATCATGTAGTTGTGCTGGGTGTTGTTGCTGATCTTCGCGATCTCTGCGTATGTGTATCTGAAGTTTCCTGCTGTACCGGATTCGGTGACTGTGCCTGTGTACGCGTCCTGAGCCGCCATCTCAGCGAGCTGAAGCCTCAGTCCGAAGTTCTCCTGAGCAAGGGCCTCGTTACGTTTTCTCAGCGAGAAATAGTCTCCGATGCTCTGTGAACCGCCCCAGACAGCGCTGACCAGGGCGTGTGCTCCTTTGGATATCCAGATGCCCTGAATGACTCCGTTGTGACTGAGCATATTCAATGCAGCAACCTCCAGAATGACGAAGATTGCTGCATTGATTATGTGGTATATGAAATTGCCTTTACGCAAGACTTATCTCATGAGGAAGGTGTAGTTCTCTGTGTTCTTGAGTGCGAGGCAGGTTCCGCGAGCCACTGCTCTGAGCGGGTCTTCAGCCACATAGAACGGAATGTTGATCTTCTCGGTCAGACGTTTTGCGAGTCCTCTGAGGAGGGATCCGCCGCCGGCAAGATGGATGCCGTTCTCCACTATGTCGGAGTAGAGTTCAGGAGGAGTCTGCTCGAGCACATGGATGATACCGTTCTCGATGCGTGCCACAGACTTGTCAAGGCAGTGCGCGATCTCCTGATAAGTGATGGTTGCATGAACCGGATGTGCGGTCATGAGGTTAGGACCTGTGATCGCGTATGGTTCAGGTTCTTCGTCCAGATCAGGAAGTACCGCTCCGATGGCGATCTTGATCTTTTCCGCAGTGATCTGACCCACCCTGATGTTGTGCTGCTGTCTGAGATGCTGCTGGATGTCGCTTGTGAAGACGTCTCCTGCCACCTTGATGGAATCCTGTACCACGATGCCTCCGAGGGAAATGACTGCAATCTCAGTCGTACCTCCTCCTATGTCCACGACCATGTTGCCCTTAGGCGCTTCCACGTCGAGTCCGATACCGAGGGCTGAAGCCATAGGCTCATAGATCAGGTATACATCGCGTCCTCCTGCATGCTCTGATGAGTCACGTACCGCACGGATCTCGACTTCAGTCGATCCCGAAGGGATGCCGACCACCATCTTGATGTTCGGAGTGAAAAGTGATCTGCGTTTGCTGTTCACCTGCTTTATGAAGCCGCGGATCATCATCTCCGCAGCGTTGAAGTCCGCGATCACGCCGTCCTTCATAGGACGTACGGTCTTGATGCCCGGATTCTCCCTTTCCTGCATGAGTTTCGCCTTCTGTCCGAGGGCGATGGCCTTGCCTGTGTTGTTGTCAATAGCAACGATACTCGGCTCATCCAGAACGATCTGGTCGTTCTGGAAAATGACGGTGTTGGCCGTTCCGAGGTCCATCGCTATCTCTTGTGTCAAGAATGAAAATGCCATATTTTAAGTCCCGTTTTTTCTGATTAACAAAATAGGCGGTAAAATTACAAAAAATCTCTCATATATCTCCGATAAAAATCAAAACAAACTTATTATTTTTGTGAAAATAAATTCGGACTCATGGAAAGACGGAAATATGTCATTGTGATGGCGGCGGGAAGCGGCACCAGAATGGGGGCTTCCGTGCCGAAGCAGTTCATCGAACTGGAAGGAAAGGCCATTCTTCAGAAGACCATAGAAGTTTTTCTGGAGGCGTGCCCGGAAATCAAGGTCATCACGGTGCTGCCCGAAGAACATATCGGCTACTGGAAGGAGTATTGCCTGAAACGCAATTTCACATGTCCGCAGATCCTTGTCAAAGGCGGTATCACGCGTTTTCATTCCGTAAAGAATGCTCTTGCAAGAGTGCCTGAGGGGGCGCTTGTGGCAGTCCATGACGGTGTGCGTCCTCTGGTGAGTCCGGCTCTTGTCCGCAATATGTTTTCCGGTGCGGAGGACATACCTGCGCTGATCCCCGTGGTCCCTTGTGTCGACACCATGAAGATGCTTCAGAAGGAAGGTGACGCACTTGTTCCTGTGCCGGGAGCCTCAGTCGACAGGTCATTGCTGTATGGCGTCCAGACCCCGCAGGTCTTTCATTCTGAAATCTTGAAATCCGCCTATTCGCTTCCGTATGAGACTTCGTTCACCGATGACGGTTCGGTTGTGGAGAAATATGGAAAAAACCTCTCCTACACGATGGGGGAGAGGTTCAATATAAAGATAACGACTCAGGACGATCTTCTTCTCGCCAAGGCCATTATTTCGCTTCTTTCTTTTTCTTCTTGACGCTGGCCGAGAAACTGGTGTTCTGGTATTCCTTCACCCATACCTGACGTTCGATCGCCTGGTCGAGCGAGATCTGAGTCTCTGTCTGCTGTACATAAGGAATCTTCTGTATGGTGTTCAGCAGTACCTGCATAAGATGGTCATGGTCAAAGCAATAGAGTTTGATCAGGAGGTTGTGTTTTCCGGTGACGAAATGGCATTCCACCACTTCCGAGATCTTCTTGAACGATTCGATCACTTCCGGGTACTTGTTCGCCTCAGAAAGGGATACACTAACATAAGCACATACGTTAAGTCCGAGAGCCTGCGGCTTGACGAGAAGGCGTGATCCTGTGATCACTCCGTTTGCTTCCAGTCTCTTGACTCTCTGATGAATAGCTGCTCCTGACACATTGCACTCACGTGCGATTTCGAGGAAAGGCATTCTTGCGTTCTTGACCAGAAACGACAGAATCTTCTGATCGATGTGGTCAATCTGATAATTTGTTGCTGACATGGGGATATATTTATAACGTTTCTGACCGCTAATTTAATGACAAAATTGAAAATGTCAAAAAATCGCGGTCAGAAATTACACTTTTTAAGATTATATGCGTCTTTTCTTACGTCCTGTAGGCTCGGAGTTTTCGATTATCTCCTTGCACTTATCTTCTGAAAGTGCCGCAGGATCCGTTCCTTTCGGTATCTTATAGTTGCTTCCGGCATGCTTTATATATGGTCCGTAGTTACCATCTATAACCTGAATGTCGCTTTCCTTGTATTCTGCAATGATGCCGCCGGCCTTCTTGTTCATGCTGTCCTCGATGATGCGGATACAGGTGTCAAGATCAACCTTCAGCGGGTCAGTGCCTCGTGGAAGGGAGATGTTCTTGTCTCCGTACTTGATGTACGGGCCGAAGCGTCCCTTGGTGCAGATGATGTCGATTCCGTTGTGCTGTCCCACTGTTCTCGGGAGTTCGAATAGTTTGAGAGCCTCTTCAAGGGTAATGCTCTCGATCAGTTGTCCCGGAGCCAGACTTGCATACTGCTTGTTGTCCCCGTCGCCTTTCTGGACGTACGGGCCGTATTGTCCGAACCTTGCCACGAGAGGCTGTCCGTCCTTAGGGTCGACACCGATTTCGCGGCTCACGTTGCTGTATTCCCTGTTGCTGAGGGTTTCCTCGATCCTGTTGTGGAAAGGGCCGTAGAAGTCGGCGATGACCTTGTTCCATACGAGTCCGCCCTCCGCAATCTGGTCGAAGTCCTTCTCTACGTTTGCAGTGAAACTGTAGTCCAGGATGGATTCGAAGTTCTTCACGAGATAGTCTGTGACGATCATTCCGATCTCCTGCGGGAGCAGACGGTTCTTTTCGGCTCCGACGGTCTCTGTCTTTGTCGAGGACTTTATCTTGCCGTTCTTCAGGGTAAGATTGGTGACCGTGTGTTTTTCTCCCGGTTTGTCACCCTTGACCACATAACCGCGTGCCTTCGTAAGGGTCGTGATGGTAGGAGAATATGTGGACGGGCGACCGATTTCAAGTTCCTCAAGTTTCTTGATGAGGGATGCGTCGGTATAACGTGCAGGAGCGGCAGTGAACTTGCACTCTGCCTTGATATCGCCGGGTGTCATGATGTCTCCGATATGCATTTCCGGAAGTATCACGGCCTCGTCATCCTGCTGCGGATCATCCGTGCTTTCGATATAAAGTTTGAGGAAGCCGTCGAAAAGCACCTGGGTAGCCTGTACATTGAACCTCTCGCTGCTCTTGTCCGATGCCACCTTGATGTCAGTCCTGAGGACGCGGGCGTCGGTCATCTGTGATGCCACGGTCCGTTTCCAGATGAGTTCGTAAAGTTTCCTCTCCTGAGGAGTTCCCTCGATGGATGTATTTTCTATGAACGTAGGGCGTATGGCCTCGTGAGCCTCCTGAGCGCCTTTCGACTTTGTCTTGTACTGGCGAGGTTTGGAATATTCTTCTCCGAAGTTATCGCAGATGAACTTTTTTGCAGTGCCGAGAGCCAGTGCCGAGAGGTTGGTCGAGTCCGTACGCATGTAGGTGATGTATCCGCTTTCGTACAGACGCTGCGCGATGCTCATGGTCTGGCTTACGGACATCCTGAGTTTTCGCGCCGCCTCCTGCTGGAGTGTCGAGGTTGTGAACGGAGGTGCAGGGAATCTGTTTCCTTCCTTTTCATTGATCTCGCAGATTGAGAAATTCGCACCGATGCACTTCTCAAGGAAGGCCTGCGCACTTTCGAGATCCGGAAATCTTGTATCAAGAGTTGCCTTTACGAGCGTGTTCTCAGGAGTTCCCTGAGGATGGAATGCGGTCTCTACCTTATAATATGCTTCATGATTGAATGCAAGGATCTCGCGCTCCCTGTCCACGATAAGACGAAGGGCTACCGACTGTACGCGTCCTGCAGAAAGTTTCGGCTGGATCTTTCTCCAGAGTACTGGCGAGAGTTCGAATCCGACAAGGCGGTCGAGCACGCGACGTGCCTGCTGGGCATTGACCAGATTCATGTCTATTTCACGTGAATTCTCGATTGCTTTGAGGATAGCTGGTTTTGTAATCTCTTGAAAAACAATGCGTTTTGTATTCTCTTTCTTCAGGCCGAGAGTTTCGAAGAGGTGCCATGATATCGCCTCTCCCTCTCGGTCGGCATCGGAAGCAAGCCATACTGCAGAAGCCTCTTTCGCGGCCTTCTTAAGTTCAGATACCACCTTTTTCTTATCCGAAGGTATTACATATTCGGGTTTGAATCCGTTCTTGACATCAATGCTGAGTCCGCTTTCGTCAAGGTCTCTGATGTGGCCTATGCTGGCTTTGACTGTATATCCGCTGCCAAGGGCTTTCTTTATCTTGTCGATTTTTCCAGGTGACTCGACTATCACCAGATTTGTTCCTTCCTTCATGCTCAATAACTCCTCTTTTTCAAAAGAAAGTGCAAAGTAAGGTACTTTTCGGTCAATTTTCCAAATTTTGTTGTTAATTTTGTAAGTTTGAAATAAAAATCATGAAGGATACGACGAAAAAGAAAATAGTCAAATGGTTCTGGATACTTTTCGGATCCGGTATAGGCGCTGTGACTCTTCTTATAGGAGCAGTGTGGATGTTTGCGGACATCCCTTCATTCGAAGACCTTGAGAATCCTGACAGCAAACTTGCCACTCAGGTGATTGCTGAAGACGGGGAGATCCTGACGACCTTCCACATCGAGAACCGTTCGTATGTGAGTTATGACGAACTTTCTCCGAACCTGATCCATGCTGCGGTCGCTACGGAAGACTCGCGTTTCTACAATCATTCCGGCATCGACTTCGAGAGTCTTGGCCGCGTGCTTGTGAAGACAGTTCTCGGCGGAAGTTCGAGCCAGGGAGGCGGAAGTACCATCACCCAGCAACTTGCCAAGACTCTTTATCCTCGTGAGGATGTCAGCAGCAGGATTCCGGGAGTGTCTGTTCTCAAGATGATCTGGATCAAACTTAAGGAGTGGGTGACCGCCGTGAAACTGGAGCGCAGTTACACAAAGGACGAGATCATGAACATGTACATGAACCAGGTTTTCTTCGGAAGTAATGCATACGGCATCAAGGCTGCGGCACAGACATTCTTCGGAAAGGCTCCGATTGACCTGACCGTGGAGGAGGCCGCCACTCTTGTGGGAATGGTCAACAAGCCAACAAGGTACAATCCTGCCCTGAATCCGGACAAATCCCTCGCCCGCAGGAATCTCGTGATCTCCCGTATGGAGCAGAACGGCTTCATTACCAAGGCCGAAAGGGATTCCATCCGGCAGATTCCTATCACCCTGTCATATCAGGTGCAGGATCATAATGCCGGAGTGGGGCCGTATTTCAGGGACATGCTCCGCCGCACAATGAATGCCAAGGAGCCGAAGAGATCTTCTTACTCTCAGTATGAGGACTATGTGGTGGACTCTCTTCTCTGGGCTGACGACGGACTCTACGGATGGCTCAACAAGAACAAGAAGGCAGACGGTTCTAAATACAATCTCGACAAGGACGGTCTCCGCATATATACCACCATCAACTACAAGATGCAGAAGTACGCGGAGGAGGCGGTCGCCGAACATCTCGGAAAGGATCTTCAAAAGTCTTTCGACCGTCATCTCAAATGGAACAGAAAGAAGCCTTTCGCAAGTGACGTTGACCAGAAGACCATTGACCAGCTCATGAAGCAGGCCCGCAGGTGGAGTGACCGCTACCGCATCATGAAGAACAACGGTGCGTCGGAGAGCGAAATAAACAAGAGTTTCTCCGAGCCTGTGAATATGCGTCTGTTCGCATGGAACAAGAAAGGATATATCGATACCGTGATGACTCCGGATGATTCGATCAGGTATTATAAGGGTCATCTCCGTGCGGCCTTCATGGCCATCGAGCCTCATACCGGCCACATCAAGGCCTATGTCGGAGGTCCGAACTATCGTTATTTCAAATATGACAATGTCCGTCAGGGCAAGCGTCAGGTAGGTTCGACAATCAAGCCATTTCTTTATACATTGGCCATGCAGGAAGGTATGACACCTTGCGACAAGGTCGTCAATGTGCCTCAGACCTTCATGGTCGGCGACACCACATGGACTCCGAAGAGTACCGACAAGGACGAATGGATAGGCCAGACAGTTACTCTGAAATGGGGTCTCACGAAGAGTTCCAACAATATTTCCGCCTACCTTATGAAGCAGTACGGCCCTGAGGCGATGGTGGAGATGATGCGCAAGATGGGTATCGGATGCTACCTCGATGCGGTCAATCCTCTCTGTGTGGGATCTGCCGACATTTCCGTATATGAAATGGTTTCAGCCTACAACACCTTCCCTTCGAAAGGTGTGTTCGTGGAGCCGATCTTCGTGACCAGGATCGAGGACAGCATGGGTAATGTGCTGAGCGAGTTCAGCAACAAGAAGAAGGAGGCGATCAGCGATTATACCGCCTATCTTATGGCGAATCTGATGCAGGGTGTTGTCAATAGCGGAACAGGTATCCGTCTGCGTGCGAAGTATGGTCTCAAAGGTGAGATTGCGGGAAAGACAGGTACGACGAACGACCAGTCTGACGGATGGTTCATCGGCTATACTCCGTCGCTTACGGCAGGAGTGTGGGTCGGTGCTGAAGACCGTCAGGTGCATTTCGAGTCCTTGTCTCTCGGTGGCGGATCCAACATGGCCCTGCCTATATGGGGTATCTTCATGAAGAAGGTGATTGCGGACGGCAGTCTCGGTGTGCATGAGACGGACAGGTTCTTTGCTCCTCCGGGAATTTCTCTTGATCTGAATTGTGACGGTAGTGATGCCGATGCTTCCGTCAGGGCGGAGGATGAAGAAAGTTATTTCTTTGAATGATAAATATGAAGTCAGTAGTGGTGATATATGGCAGCGACTCTTCCGAGTGGGAGGTGTCGGTGCGAAGCGGTGAGTTCACAGCGTCTCAGGTGGATGGGACAAGATATGATGTATATGAGATGTTCGCCCGTTTCGGGGAATGGACTCTTGCTGCCTACCGTAAGATGGGAGCGGAAAGGGTTGCGCTTCCTGAGGGAGAGCGTCCGGTGATTGACAAGAGTGATTTTTCTGTTGTCCTTGACGGACAGAAGGTTAAGTTTGATTATGCCTACATCATGCAGCATGGCACTCCGGGCGAGAACGGTCTGATGCAAGGATATCTTGAGATGATAGGTGTGCCGCATAGCGGATGCGACGCTTTTGTGGCTGCCATCACTTTCGACAAGTTTTCATGCAAGAGTTATCTGAAGGATGTTGATTTCGTGAAATGTGCGGATGACATCTTCATCAGAAAGGGGGAGCAGGCTCCGGGACTTGCTTCCAAGGCGGTGGAGAGGCTTGGCCTTCCTATGTTTGTGAAGCCTACGGATGGCGGCAGCAGTTTCGGTGTGACGAAGGTGAAGACTGCCGGGGATTTCGACAGGGCGGTGGAGTATGCATTTGCTGAGGGCAAGACCGTAATGGCTGAGGCTGCGGTCATCGGTCGCGAACTGACTTGCGCCGTGTATTCCGACGGCAAGGAGAATGTGGCTCTTCCTGTGATTGAGATTCTGACTGACAATGAGTTCTTCGATTATGAGGCTAAGTACAACGGCCGCAGCAAGGAGGTTTGTCCTGCTCATATTCCTGATGCCTTGAGGGACGAGATTCAGGAGACTTCGAAGAAGATTTATGCTCATCTTGGCTGTGCCGGTCTGGTGCGCGTGGATTACATCAGTACGGAGCAGGGGCTTTATTTCCTTGAGGTCAATACGATTCCGGGCATGACTTCGGCTTCTCTTGTGCCGCAGATGGTGCGTGCTGCGGGCATGTCCATGACGGACTTCCTCACTACCATCATTGAAAATTCGTAATTATCCTACGTCATTCTGAGGAGCCACGAAGTGGCGACGTGAGAATCTTTATGTTATTGACGAGTCTGATATCGGAAGGCGTGAATGCTCTTTCTGCTGTGTATCCTGAGAGGGAGGCACGGGAGATGGTGTATGCTTTTCTGGAGGAGTCTTTAGGAACAAAGAGGCATACGCATATCGTGGAGCCAGGGTGTGAGGTCTCGGATGAGACAGCTTCGCAGGCTATGGAGGCCTTCCGGAGGATGGCTTCCGGGGAGCCGCTTCAGTATGTGACAGGTTTTGCGGATTTCTATGGTCGCCGTTTCCGTGTCAATCCTGACGTCCTCATTCCCCGTCCCGAGACCGAACTCCTCTGCAGGCATGTAATCAATAATATTGGAACGGTTGACAAATGCTCCAAAGGCCCCCTCCCACTTCGTGGGCCCCTCCCCCTACGCGGGGGTGCGAAAATGCCATTTCCGCATTCTTGTCAACCCGTTCTCCAGATTCTGGATTTGTGTACGGGAAGCGGATGCATCGCCTGGACATTGGCTCTGGAGATGCCTGGCGCTGAAGTTACGGCTGTTGATATTTCCGACGGGGCGCTTGCCGTGGCCTCCACGCAGGACTTTTCCGAGGAAATGGCCCGTATCGGAGCCTGCACTCCGATCTTTCTGAAAGCAGATGTCCTGTCGTCTCCTCCACCTCTCTGTCATCCTGAGCGAAGCGAAGGGTCTTTCAATGACCGGTACGACATCATCGTCAGCAATCCTCCGTATGTGATGGACAAGGAGAAAGCCCTTATGCGTCCGAATGTGCTGGAGCATGAACCGCATCTTGCTCTGTTCGTATCGGATGAAGATCCTCTGATATTCTATCGCGCTGTAGCACGGTGGGCTTCCGTATTGCTCAGACCGGAAGGCTTCGGCATCGTGGAAATCAACGAGGCCTTGGGGGCGCAGACAGCCGCTGTCTTTCGTGATACCGGCTTCTCCCATGCTGAAGTCCTGCAGGATCTCACTGGCCGCGACCGTTTTGTCTTATTCCGTCAATAACCATTTTATCATGAGAATCTGTTGAAAATTTGTTTGATTTTTGTAAAAAATCAAACAAATTTTTGAGGTTGAATCGCCCTTGGAGATGCTTCAGAGGGCGATTTTTAAAATTATCCGTATATTTTTTCGTTACACGGATAATCCTTCGGAACTTTGCAGCAGTTAAATTTTAAAGGCTATGAAGAAGTTTGTTTTTTTGTTAATGATTGCTGCCGTGGTGCTTCCGCTTGGGTCTTGCGAAGAACTGGATGATGACATAGACAAGCATGTCGGTCAGGAGGACAGTACATATGTAGGTCTGGATGAAGTCGCCAGGATCTTGTCCTGTGTCCCTATGAATGCAGTCCATTTGAATGAAGTCCATGATGCGGTCACTTCCTCCTCCGATAATGGATATGATGAGGAGTATATGATGAGGCATCTCTTTTCCAGTCCCGGATGCGGGGTCGGTGACAATCCTGTTAAATCCGGTGCGACTTATGAGCATCCTTTGAGGGAACTTATTGAAGACTATGTCCGCTCAATGCCGGAGACCAGGTCTGGCGGTATGGATCCTGATGTTTTTCTGAAGGTGCTCTCCGGCTCGGATATACAGATATACTGGCCGTTTTCAGAGGGCTGGGATAATGAGACGATGCCCGTTATAACCTTTGATCCTGAGGATGGTGCAAATAACAATATAGGATATAGGCTTGTACAGAAGGATGATGGTTCGCGCCGTGTGGAGGAGGTCATAGTTGATGAGGCGATGGCGATGACCGTGCCGGTGTGGGTGGTGAACAGGAATTCGGATGCCGGTTACACTTCGTTGGAGATGTTGAGAAGGGAAGATCCGCAGTGGGGTGAAGGAGGCGGAACCATCATTGTCAAGCCGGAGGCAGGGAACACCAAGGCATCGGATAAGCCCCTGAGGTCGCTTGTACTGAAGGACTTCACCATGAACAGGAACTATGACTCATGGTTTGCAGGGGCATCCGAATTTTTCGTGAAGATCGGCTATGTGGATGACTTTACTGCATCGACTGAAGCGGAACTCCGCCTCTACAATCCCTTGGTTACGGACTTTATGATCGTGGTCAAGCGCAGGCATGTGGGTGAACCTCAGCCATTCAATGCAATACTGATGTCCGACTGGTCTGAGCAGATGACATCATGTGCTTTCATGATTACCGAGGATGATGGCGGCACCCAGACTGACTGGACTGCAAAAGCGAAGGTCTATGTGGCCGGCAAAAGTTACGGAGTGGAGGTCACACTGCCGATAAGGACCCGTGACGAGATAGTATGGAGGGGAGAACTGGCGAATTCCTGGTTTGAGAAATACAATAATGAAAAATGGTCCTTCGGCGACGTCGACCTCACTTTCGAGATATTGTGATCAGGCTTCAAGGACGGTCATCTCGCAGTTGCGGCAGTCGAAACGGAGGGCGAACCTCTGTCCGTTGTTCAGGAGGAAAAGCGGCCCGCTGTCCTTGCACCTGTGGTATTTCGGACAGATGCCGAGTTCGAATCGGATGCAATAGCGGGTGCGCATCAGTTCGGCATCCTTCTGATGCATGAGTTCGTAAGCAGGCTCGATACTTTCGGCTCCGTTTTCGCGGTAGACCTTCTGGGCCAGGATATTGGATACATTGGATGAATAAGGGACATTCTTCGGGCTTTTCACATTCTGCCTTTCCATTACGATAATCAAATCCCTCCGGAGGATGTCCTTTTTGTTGCAAGGGAGCGCGTCCAGCCTTTCTGCCAGATCCCTTCTCACATTGTTGAGGAAAGACGCGCTCATGAACGGAAGTCCCATGTCCGCTTTAAGCGATGAGACCGCAAAACGGTAGTGGCCGGAAGTCTTTCCGATCTGGTTTTCAATCATACATGCCATGCGCTCACGGTTGTTGGCTGTCTGGTCTCCGGCCTCGAAAGTAACATTCACCTTCCTCCCGTCCTCGCTGCACGCCGAGGCGATAAGCCTCCGGATGCCGTTCTCGACAGAGCATTCAAGAGCGACCGATACTGAAATTTCCCTTGAGCAGGCAGATCGTTCGATCTCCTTCTCGAATGCGGCGTTGATGTTTCTGTAAAGGCGGGTCCCTTTTGGAACGGATGGAATGCTTCGGCTGCGGATGGTATTGCCTTCGCATACATCTCCGCGGAATCCTCCCACGTTTCCGTCTTTGGCGATGTAGGAAAATCCGTCTCCGTTGTTTAGGACGAGACCCTTTGTGAGGGGGCGGATGACGATGGTGTCTCGGCTTGCTGAAATCACTTCACCGACTTCCTCTCCCATGGATTTCGCCGCATCCATGCTTGCCCATTTCCCGCGTCTGCTGTCAATGTAGAGTTCGGTGTAGCCTCGGTTGAATGTCTTTGCTGTATCAGGGATGAAACCTCCGCTCACGCTTCCGAACGAGCCTCTTTCAAACCGGTCCGGCATTTTCCTTACGATCTCGTCAAGAGCCATGGAATAATCGCGTACGACATTCTTTACATAGGAGGCGTTTTTCAGGCGCCCTTCTATCTTGAATGATGTGATCCCTGCCTCTGCCAGTTCTTTCAACCTGTCGCGAAGGTTGTAATCCTTGAGTGAAAGCAGAGCCTTGTCGCGTACAAGAACTTTTCCCGAGGCGTCAACAAGATCATATTTCGATCTGCACGCCTGGATGCATGCTCCTCTGTTGGCGCTTCTTCCCGCTATCTTCTCTGACAGGTAGCACTGGCCGCTGTAGCATACGCAGAGGGCTCCGTGGACGAAGAATTCAAGTTCGCAGGTCACTGCCTTGCGGATGGCGCGTATCTCTTCAAGGGACAGTTCCCTTTCAAGTATGAGTCTTGAGAAACCGAGACTCTCAAGAAATGCAGCCTGCTCCGGGGTGCGGATGGCGCACTGGGTCGATGCATGAAGCGGAATCCGGATATCTTTCCGTAACTCTCCGAATCCGTTGCGAGCCATTTCAAGGATGGCCATGTCCTGTATGATGATGGCGTCTGCACCGGCCTCTTGCACCTGAAGCATCTGACGATAGGCGGCCTCAAGTTCGTCGTCATATAAAACAGTGTTCAGGGCCACAAAGATACGGACTCCGAAACGATGGGCGTATGAGCATAGATGCCGGATGTCTTCAACATTGTTTCCTGCAGCCTGACGTGCGCCGAACTGCGGTCCTGCAATATACACAGCATCGGCACCGCAGTCGATTGCCGCGATGCCGATCTGTATATCTCTTGCCGGAGCAAGCAGTTCAAGTTGCCTCATGAATCAGAGAGTCTTAAGTTGCTCCTGTGCAGATGCGCCGTACTGAGGGTCGTTTGCAACCATCTGGTAGTACTCCTTAGCCTTAGCCTTGTTACCGCTCTGCTGATAAAGCGCTCCGATAGTGAACTTTACACCTGCTGCATCATTTGCGTTAGGCTTGACCTCAAGGTACTTCTCATAGTTAGCGATGCAGTCTGCGTTCTTTCCAAGTTGCTGGGCGGCACTTGCTGCGATCTTGTATGCATTTGCATCCTCAAGGAATGAGTTAGCCTTCACTGCGTTGTCATAAGCGTCCTGAGACTTCTTGCCCTTGAGCGCTGCCTGAGCGAGTTTGAGATACATTCTTGAGAGTTGCTTCTTTGCATTTGCTTCCTGGCCGTTCTCTGCTGCCTGAAGATATGCTGCTTCAGCCTCTGCTACCTTACCCTGAGCGGTAAGAGCCTGCCCGAGGAGAAGAGATGCCATGCCGTTTGCAGGGTCAATTGCAAGAACCTGCTGGAAAGCGGCAGTTGCGCCTGTTACGTCCTTTGCCTTGAGAAGGCTGTTACCCTTTGAAAGGTATACTGAAGGGATAAGTTCCTTGGCGTCAGCAATAATATCTTCAGCACCATATAGTTCTGCAGTCTCGACAGTCTTGTTGAGTTGCTCTGCTGCACCATCGTAATTCTCTGCCTTGATAAGGTCCTTTGCGACCGAAAGCATGACGTTAGGAATGATGTTCTTGCAGTTTGCTGCAAGTTCAGCGCCTTCTTCTCCAAGAGTCTCAGCCATTGTGAGGGCTGTCTGGAAACATGTGAGGGCAGCCTCTTTGTTACCCATGTCAAGTTCCATCGCTCCGTTGTTGTAGTTTTCAGTGGCCTGATTGATGTCCTGTGCGAACATCACGCCTGCTGACATTGCAGCGGCTGTAAACAAAAGGAAAATCTTCTTCATATTTAATAGTCGTTTATAAAATATTAATTGCACAACAAGTCACAAGAATGCAAAAATAGGAAATTTTTGTTTTAATTTTGCAAATGATAAATTAAATATGATGATATTGCGAATAAAACAGATTGTTCTGATGGCAATCGGGTTGTGTGCCGCTATAATTATGCCTGCACAGGATGTCCCCGTTCTTCCTCCTGATTCTGCCATCAGATACGGAACTCTCCCGAACGGGATGAGTTATTATATCGTATCTAATCCGACCATCAAGGGTCTTGCGGATTTTGCCCTTGTCCAGAAGACGGGAACAGGCAATATTCCCGACTCTGCGTCATTTCTGGCTGTCTCGACCGCCAGGGATGCTCTTGATGTACTTCCGAGATGCACAGCTCCGTCCCTGCAGGACTATTTTACCTCGCATGGAGCTGCTCCCGGTCGTGACGGATTTGTCAGAGTTTCTGAGAGTTCAACAGAATTCCGTTTTGAGAATATACTCCTGGACCGTCCTGAGACGATTGATTCGACCCTGCTGGTGCTGCTGGATGTGACTGACAGGGTGAGTACGACCAGGGATACGTTCCTCCGAAAATGGTATTCTCCATCCGATCAGGCGGTCATTGTTTCGGGAGATGTCGATGCGTCGGCAGTGGAATATAAACTGAAGATGATATCCATGATGACTCCTGCCGTGAAGTCTGAGCCACGCATGGACTATGTGTGGCGATCCAGGGATTCGGCGAGGTATGTCCGTCTTCCGGAGTTCTCTGACGATCTCGCAGTCATATCTGCGACATGGGAGTCCGCGAGGATGCCGAAAGAGTACATGAATACAGTCCAGCCGACTATTTACGAAATGTTTCTGGCTGAACTGGCAATGGTGACAGAAGAGGGTCTCAAAAGGGGGCTCAGGTCGAAGGGTATCCCTGTTTCTGATGTGTCGTGCAGTTTCGTGACCAGCGCTCAGTCTGCAGGTGACGAGAGTTTCACTGTGAGATTCTCTGTGGCTCCGGAGCATTTCTATGATGCGGTTGCGGTTCTTTCGGATGTAATCTCGAAAGTAGATGCCGGCAACACTTCGCATCATGATCTTGCCAGGATGAAGCAAAGATGTACGGATGCTGTACATGCGGCAGCAGACAAGCCCATAAGGAACAATTCCGATTATGTCGACAAGTGTGTCACGGCCTTCCTGTATAACGGAAGCCTGTCGAATCTGAGGACGAAGACGAACTTCCTTTCGTCACGCCAGTTGCCCGACACCACCGAACTCCGTCTTTTCAACGGCATATCGTCTGCTCTTCTTGATCCTGAAAAGAATCTTACCTTGAGATATGTCGCCATGGCGGATCCGGATTCTGTCAAGGCTGTATTTGATTCGGTATGGTATCAGACCAAGACGGTTTCAGACAGGCGGATATATTCTGTAGAGGACATCCCTCAATGCGGGAATCTTGTGCCGAAACTTAAGATAAGAAGCACCAGGACTGATCCTATGTCCAAAGCTTCAGTATGGACCTTCTCTAACGGATTCACAGTGGTGTATCGCAGGATGGATACGGACGGAAGACTGTACTACAATCTTGCCCTGAATGGAGGTTATTCCTCCATTCCGGATCTGGGCAAGGGTGAAGGAGGGTATGTTTCGGACTATTTTCTTCTTGGCAGATTCGGCGATATGTCAGGGGAGGATTTTGTGAATGTCCTCAATAAGGAAGGTGTGTCGATGGATGCCTATGTCGGATTGTCCAACATGATGATAAGCGGCTATGCGCCGAAGGAAAAGGCCGGACTGATGATGCGTGCCCTTCTTGCATCCGTAAATTCCCGTACAAGAGATGTGGATGCGGAGAAATATCACGCGGAATGTCTGGAAACTGGCCGTAAGGCAATGGCCGGTACCAGGCAGGAAAGAATTGTCGCCATAGACAGTATAATGTGCAAGAACTATAAGTACTCGTCAGTAAGAGGCCTGGATGTGATTCCTGACGATCTTCCGGAAAAGGCAGACAGGTTCTTTGCATGCATGGCGGAGAAATCCAACGACGGCGTTCTGGTACTTCTCGGGGATATGGATGAGACTCAACTGAAGAAGGTGCTTCTCGGGCATGTCGGCGGCTTCCGGGTTACGGACAAGGCCTTCAGGCGTCCTGTAGTGCGTTATCAGCCTGCTACGGGGTGGTCTACATATACAGTTGCAGGCTCGCAGGACTGCGTGGACATAGCCATGTCTTCCCCTCTCATTCTCAGTGCAGACAATTATATGGCCGCTGAAATTGCTTCTATGGTGCTTCTCAAGCATTTGTCCGAGTCTGTCATCGGGACGGGCATGTATGTGACCATGTCTCATGAATGCAGGATTTATCCTCAGGAACGTTTCAATGTCATGATCTCCCTGAGTCAGGCGTCTCCTGACGGTTTTTCGTCGTCTACAGTGCCTTCGGGAGCGATGGAAGCCCTTTCCATAGTGCGTGCGGCGCTGGATGATATTCCCGGAATCGAGGTTTCTGATGCCATGATCAAGACCTTGAAGCAGCAGTTGAAGGGGGGCGTGGCTCTTGAGATGAAGGGTCCTTTTTATTGGCTTAACGTGATATCACGCAGATATCTTGCAGGCAAGGATTTCACTACAGGATATGAATCCAAGATCGATTCTGTCACGCCTGCCAAGGTGAAAGAGATATTGTCTGCGCTCAATGGCGGAAGTAAGGTTGAATATATAACAAGCAGAAACTGATATGTACCACGGAACGATAATAGAGATAGATGATTGTCTCGTGTCAGAGGAAGTTCTGACCGAATATTTTGCCTGTGATTATGAAAAATGCAAGGGATGCTGCTGCGTCATCGGTGACAGTGGTGCCCCGATGGAGGAATGTGAGGCCGAGGCCATAGAAAAGAATTATCATATATTTTCTCCGATAATGTCGGAGGAGGGGCGTGCCGCAGTCGCTTCAAAGGGCTTCTATGAGATAGATGTGGACGGGGATATGGTGACCCCGCTGGTGCCGGGCAGTGAGGAATGTGCGTATACGCTTTTCGACGAGGATGGCAACTGCTTCTGTTCGATGGAACGTTGCTGGTTCCAGGGCAAGGGCGATTTCCGCAAGCCGATCTCATGCTGGCTCTATCCGATACGTATCACGCAGCTCCGCAACGGCATGCGCGCCCTCAACCTCCACAGGTGGCATATCTGTCAGGATGCATTCGCAAAGGGCAAGAAAGAAAAGATCCGCGTATATGAATTCCTGCGCGAACCTATAGAGCGATATTTCGGAGAAGATTTCTACTCAGCCTTGGAAGAGGCCGCAAAGATGCTCGATTCCGGTAGAGAATCTTAATACGTCCTTGCGCAGACCTTCCATCCTGTATCCTCCGGGTACGGATGTCAGGGTGATTCTGTCCTCATACATCTTCGACAGACGGCTTGCAAGGCCTTTTGCTCTGAATGTCAAGGCCTCAGGGGTCTCGGATTCTACTTCATAGCGTCTTTCGCGGAAGTAGTTCACGACATCGGCGCGGATGTCTGCCAAAGGCTTTTCCGACGGAATTTCCCTTGAGATGAATCCAAGTTTAGGATAGACGGCCGCGACAAGAGCAAAGAATACCGCTATCTTCCACAAGGCGTTGTATCCGCCGTCAAAGATCTGGTTTATGTCGCCCTCGACCGCACCGATCAGGACGAGTGCAAGTACGATGGCTGTAGTGATGGTGGCGAAATAGAAAAAGTATTTGACGGCTCTTACAAGATATTTCATGGCTTTAAATTTGTGGGTTTGGTGTATGCTGCCCTTGTTGAAGGCTTACAAATATACGAAAAATCCGATATTTTGTTATCTTTGCACACACATAATAAAACCGAAAGGACATGGAAGACAACAATCTGAAAAAAATCATGTATGCGCTCGCTGCTGTAGCAGTGGTACTTGCGGGTGCTCTCGCCTATATCTGGTATCAGAAATCATCTCTTGTAAAGGACCTTACCTTGGAGAAGGAGGAACTGACCGCCCAGATGATCGATCTTCAGAATGACTATGCGTCGCTTTCATCTGATTACGACACGATCAACTCCCAGCTTGACTCTTCGCGTGAGGAAGTGTCCCAACTCATCGAAAGAATCAAGAAGACAGAGGCGACCAACCGCAGCAAGATCCGTCAATACGAAAAGGAACTCGGAACTCTCAGGAGCATCATGAGAAGTTATATTGTCCAGATCGACTCTCTCAACACTCTCAATAAGAAACTTACTGCTGATGCTGCCGCTGCACGTCGTGAGGCCGCTGAGAGCAGGAAGAAACAGGAAGAACTCAGCAGGACAGTGGAGAGTCTGACAGGTCAGGTGGCGGCAGGTTCTGTCATCAAGGCGCGTGGCATCAGAATCGAGGCCTACAATGCATCAGACAAGGTCACAGACCGCAGCAGCAGGGTAGTGAGACTCATGACGACCCTCAGCCTTGTCGAGAACGACCTTGCTCCAAAGGGACCTGTAAGAGTATATATCAGAGTGAAGGGTCCGGATGGAATACTTCTTACGAACAGTACGCAGAGGACATTCGAACTGAATGGCGAACCGATGATCTGTTCGGCTTCACGAGAGGTGGACTATCAGGGCAAGGAGGTGGAACTCAGCATCTATCTCAACGACATTCCTGAGTATGTAAAGGGCATATATACTGTCGAGGCATATACAGAGCAGACTCTGCTCGGCTCTGCTGAACTCATGCTCAGATAATGATATATATCCACGTACCGTTCTGCAGGAGTTTCTGCACCTACTGTGACTTCTATTCGGAGGTTGCACCAAGGTGCCCCAAAGCAGATGATGCCGCGCATCAGGAATCGATGCTCCTGAATTATGGCGACGCATTATGCGTGGAACTCAGAAATCGCTCTCAAGAAATATCGGACGAAGTCCGTACATTGTATATAGGAGGCGGCACCCCATCGGTGCTGCCCCTTTCTGTGTTCAGGAGCCTGATGGACACGCTGGAGTCTGTCGGTCATGGCGCTCCGTTCGATGAATTCACCGTGGAAGTCAACCCGGAAGACATTGTCGACAAAGGCGAGGCCTATGTGGAAGGCCTTCTCGATCTTGGGGTCAACCGCATCAGCATGGGTGTCCAGTCCTTCGATGACGGCATCCTCCGCTTCATGAACAGGCGTCACGATGCCGCCACTGCGCGCAAGGCTTATCACATACTTGAGAATACCGGGGTGGACAACATAAGCGTCGACCTTATCTTCGGTCTTCCCCAACTCTCTGACGACATGTGGAAAGACACCTTGGATAAGACTCTGGCCATCTCGTCGAGGGATATCCTTCCGAAGCATATATCTTCATACCAACTCTCCGTGGAGCCGGGAAGCGCCCTTGCAGGGCTTGTGGAGCGAGGTATATGGTCCGAGGCATCGGAGGATCTGTGCAGGAGACAGTATGACATTCTTTGCGACACTTTGAGAGAGGCGGGCTATCACCACTACGAGATTTCAAACTTCGCTCTCCCTGGACATGAGGCCCGTCACAACAGTGCATATTGGAAACATGTCCGGTACCTTGGTCTTGGCCCTGGTGCTCATAGCCTTGTCGTGTCCGGCTCAGGAGAGAGAGTCCGAAGATGGAACGCCCAGGACCTGCAGGCCTATGTTGCCGGTCCGCTTTCTGTGAGTGAGGGCGAGGAACTGACCGACGCGCAGGTGGTTCTTGAAAGGATCATGCTGGGACTCCGCACGTCTGAAGGACTTGATGAGGACTACCTTCAGAAACATTGCGGTGCGGCCCGTCTTGACCGTGCCCTGGCGTTCGGCGATCTTGTCCGCACTTCCCTCGGTACACTTCGCATCCCGGAGTCCCGTTTCTTTGTCTCCGACGCCATCATTTCCTCTCTTGTATGATAGTGCTGCCCTATATATTCGGAAAAAATTCGTATAATTGTGAATCTAAACGGAATATATTATGAAGAATCTGGTAAAAGTCGCAGTTCTGGGACTGCTTGCCGCCATTCTGGCAGGCTCATTCAACGCATCAGCACAGAATCCTTATCTCCCTTTATGGGAACATATTCCGGATGGGGAACCCTATATGTTTGAGGATCCTGACAGACCGGGAGAATACAGAGTCTATATCTACGGATCCCATGATTCCCTTAAAGAGAGTTATTGCGGACGCGAACAGGTCGTATGGTCTGCTCCGGTGGATGACCTGTGCAACTGGCGTTATGACGGAATAATCTTCAAGTCAGTATATGACCGCGACGGAAATCTTCTGAATCCTTCCGGTGAGGGAGATGTGCTTTTTGCTCCCGATGTTACAGAGCGTGTAGAGAATGGACGTAAGGTTTATTATCTTTATCCCAACACTCAGGCGGGTGGGCGAAACAGCATGATGGCCAGGGCGTTGCGTCCTGACGGTCCGTTCAAGGTGTTCAACTGGAGCAAGGACGATCCAAAGAAGACGGAAGGCGTCCTGGGCTTCGATCCCGCAGTCTTTGTCGATGATGACGGACGTGTCTACGGATATTGGGGCTTTGACAAATCATGGGCTGCCGAACTTGATCCCGTTACCATGGCTACAGTCAAGCCCGGCACTGAGATCGTCAATCTCGTGCCTAGCCGTATTGAAGACAAGGAATTCAGATTCTTCGAGGCTTCGTCGATCCGCAAGGTTGAAGACAAGTATGTCTTTGTCTACAGCCGCTGGACAAACGAGGGCGAATTCGGGTTACCAAGCACCAACTTCACTCTCGCATATGCGTATGGTGACCATCCTCTCGGACCTTACACCTATGGAGGAACAATCATTGATGGCAGGGGAAGAGGACTGGATGAAGCAGGGAATGTCATCCCTACTGCATATCCTTCGGGAAATACACACGGAAGCATATGTGAAATCAACGGCAAGTGGTGGGTGTTCTACCACAGACAGGCCGGCTTGAACGAATACTGCCGTCAGGCAATGGTGGCTCCTATAGAGGTGAAGGTGGAAAAAGGACCTGGCGGAAAGGTGTATATTTCTGAAGGAGAAGTGACTTCGGAAGGTTTTGCTACCGATGGACTTGATCCTTTCGTGAACACTCCTGCCGGCATCGCGTGTCATGTTACCGGACCTGAACCTTCATATGAGACATTCCCGTACTATCACTTTTCCGGATCGTACCTGAGGGCCACATATCTGGATACGGAGTCATATGCCGGACCTTTCAACCAGAAGATTCCTGACTCGCCGGTGGTGAACAACACAGACGGTTCCATCGTAGGATACAAATATTTCAATCTGGACAAGACCCGCAAGTGCGAAGATCTTCTTCTGGAAATCCTTATGGTGCCGGGAGGTCAGGACGGAGAACTGACCGTCATGCTTGACAGTCCGTATGAAAGCAAGGGCGGAAAAGTGGTCGGAACCTTGAAACTTGACTCGTCAATGCCTCAGGAGATGACAGAAATACGGACAGATGTGGATTTTGGCAAGGCTAAAGGCAAACATGCCCTTTATTTCGTTTTCCGCAGCAAGGTCGAAGGGAAGTCTCTCTGTGACCTCTATTCATTCAGATTCCGAGAAGGCAGATAGCATCATATATGGCAAACATTCATTCTGAGAGAATCCAGGCCCTGAGGGCCATGATGGAGCGTAACGGCTGGGATGCAGTCGTGTTGAGCGGGTCGGATCCCCATAGCAGCGAATATCCTGCGTCGAGGTGGAAGCAGGTGGAATTCCTTACAGGCTTTACCGGAGAGGCGGGAGATCTTGTGGTCACGGCGGATCATGCAGGACTATGGACGGATTCGAGATATTTCATTCAGGCTCTCAGCCAGTTGGAAGGCACCGGTGTCGAATTGCACAAGACCCGTGTTCCTGGCGCTGTCGGTATACCTGAATGGCTTTCTGAAAGAGCAAGGACCGTGGCGGTGGACGGGCTGTGCCGGAATGTAAGTGCTGTAAAGGAAATTTCCGATGCCTTGGGAGAAGGCGGTTTGGTGGTGGATGCTCCTGATCTTCTGGAAGAAGTCTGGGAGGGACGTCCTCAGATCCCGGTGACTCCCGTGACCACCCTTGATGTGGACTGCTTCGGCGGCATATCCCGCGAGGAGAAGATCTCGTGGCTCAGGAAATGGATGCTTCTTGAGGGGGTCGACAGAGTGCTTCTGACCTCTCTGGATGAGATAGCATGGATGCTGAACGTGAGAGGAAACGACATTGACTACAATCCTTTAGTGATATCATATCTGCTTGTGTCTCAGGATTATGTGAAATGGTTCGTGAAGAAGTCCGCCTCTGATGCCGGACTTGACCCGGACACTCTCGACAGTTTCAGTGAACTGGCGATGGACAAGGTGGATGTAGAAGACTATGATGCCGTGTTCTTTGCCCTTTCCGACTTCTCGCAGGAGCAGTCGCCGGTTAGGATTTTCGTCGACCCTTCGACATTGAACCACCATCTCTATAATTATATCCGTGATTCTTATCCTTCTGAAGCCGTTGTCGAAGGCACATCTCCTGTGATCCTGAAGAAGTCGGTCAAGACGGAGTCCGAAATAGAGAACCTACGTCAGACATATATCGATGATGGAGTGGCCATGGAATGCTTCCTGCACTGGCTGGAAGAAGAGGTGTCGACAGGAAGGAAGGTGACCGAATGGGAGGCTTCTGAAAGACTCACATCATTCCGTGCTGAGATCCCTGGTTACAGGGGCAACAGCTTTGAGAACATATCGGCCTACGGTCCTTCTGCGGCCCTTCCTCACTATTCGACCCCATGCGAAGGCTCTGCCGTGATCCGTCCGGAAGGCCTTTATCTGGTGGATTCGGGAGGACAGTACCTTACCGGTACGACAGACATCACCCGCACCGTCGCAATGGGCGGATGCACCCCTCTCGAAAAGGAAGATTACACACTGGTGCTGAAAGGAATGATCGACTTGTCAATGGCCGTCTTCCCTCGCGGCACGGCCGGATGCCAGATAGACTCTATCGCACGTATGCCTCTCTGGAAGGCAAAACGGAACTTCGGCCACGGCACCGGTCACGGAATCGGATACTATCTCTGCGTCCATGAAGGACCGCAGTCCATCAGATATCAGTACAACCCCCAGCCGCTTATTCCTGGCATGGTGACTTCCAACGAACCCGGTCTCTATAGGGAAGGCATGCATGGAATCAGACACGAAAACATCGTTCTCTGCCGGGAGGCAGGCGACAGTGAATTCGGCGAATGGCTTGATTTCGAGACTCTTACCTGCTGCCATTTCGATACGTCTGCGATTGATGTCGGGCTTATGACCCATGAGGAACTGACCTGGCTCAACGAGTACAACGACCATGTCTACAGGACACTTGCTCCTCTTCTTCCTCCTCGCACCGCGGCATGGCTTCGTGACAAGACTCTGCCTCTGACGGCTCAGGTATGAAAAATTTTTCCTAAATTTGACTCTTTATCCGCAAATTTCAGGACAATCTATGGAAACGAACTATGACATCATGATTCAGAAACTGGCAGACGACCTGTTCGGTTTCCTTGAAAGGAAGGAGAAGGCAGAAGACATGGTGCGCATCCGCGCTGCGTTTGAGTTTGCACGTGAGGCACATCTGCCGCAGAAGCGCAAGTCAGGAGAGCCGTATATCATACATCCTGTCTCTGTCGCACGTATTGTCGCCGAGGAACTGGAACTGGGGGCGGATCCTGTCATCGCGGCCTTTCTTCATGATGTCGTAGAGGATACCCCATACACGATAGAAGACATTCGCGAACGCTTTGGCGACGAGGTGGCCTTTCTGGTCGGAGTTGTGACAAAGGAGAAGAAGGAAAAGTATGTCCAGTCAAAGCAGATTGACAATTTCCGTCAGATACTTGCTTCCATGCAGTATGATGTCCGTGCCCTTCTGATAAAGTTGGCGGACCGTCTGCACAACATGCGCACGCTCAGCAGCATGTGTCCTGACAAGCAGATGAAAATAGCGGGAGAGACCGACTATTTCTATGCTCCGTTGGCCAACCGTCTGGGACTTTACCATGTCAAGACCGAACTTGAAAACCTGTCTTTCCGGTATCGTTGCCCTCGAGAATACACCCTTCTGGAAGGGCTTTTGGCTGAAGAATTTGACAGCCTGCAGCCTCAGATCAACGCATTCACCTCGAAGATCGAGAGCATTCTTGCTGAAAGAGGCATCGAGGCAAGGACCGAGGTGAGGTACCGCAAGCCTTACAGCATCTGGATGAAGATGCATGCAAGAGGATGTGACTTCGCTCATGTGGACACGAAATACTATGTCCGCGTCATCTACCGCAACCACGAGCCTCTGTCGGAAAAGGACACGAGCCTACGTATTTATTCCGCCCTTACAGATGCCTTCAAGGAGCGTCCGGGAAGCGTTTCCAATTATATCGATGCACCTAAGGAGAACGGCTACCAGAGTTTCCAGGTCCGTCTTCTGAACGAAAGGGGAGTCTGGGAGGAAATACACATTTCATCAGAAAGAATGATGCGCAATGCCCGTCTGGGATGTGCGGCTGAGCGCACGGCTGAGAACATTCAGGCATGGCTGGACAAATTCAATGACATACTGAAGGAAGTCGCCGATCACGAAGAGGGTCTTGATTTCATGGAAGGCGTGACATCTTCCTTCTATTATGACGACATCATGGTCTTCACTCCTAAAGGACGCGGAATCATCCTTCCGAAAGGTGCTACCGCTCTGGATTTTGCCTTCGAGATACACAGCAGGATAGGCGAACACGCACATTATGCACGTATAAACGGACGGCTTGCTTCGGTGAAGACAGTCCTGCGCAGAGGCGACTGTGTCGAGATAGGTACGGACGAAAATACGGAGCCGCAGCCGGACTGGATCTGTCATGTATCCACCTACAAGGCCAGGAAGTTCATAAGTTCATATCTTTCACGCAAGCCTGTACCGGTTTATGACCGTTGCCCGAACTGTCACCCTCTTCCTGGAGACGAAGTCATAGGCTTCAGAGAGCCGGGCAAGCCTATACAGGTCCACAAGAGAAACTGCCAGACGGCCATCCGTCTTGCATCTCAGCGCGGTGACTCCATTGTGGATGTCACTTTTGAGGAGAATCCGGATTTCCTTTACCCTGTACGTATCAGCGTGAGGGCCATCGACAGATATCACCTTCTTAGCGACCTTGTGGAGTGTATCACCGAGGAACTCTGTCTGTCCATGCTCGGCCTGAAGACTGAGACCGTCGACAATATCGGAGTCTGCACGATCGACTTCGCTGTCCACTCGATGAACGAACTCCAGACCGCGATGGACTCCATCGCCGCCATCCCTGGTGTCGATGAGGTCCAGAGGATTGATATAGAGTGATCTTGGCTGAAAAACAGCCGCCCGACATCCTGAGATGCCGGGCGGCTGTTGTCTCTATAGCAGATATGTTAGCAAAGGATGTTTGCCTGAACCCATGCGTTTATCGCTGTGGCTGCAAAACCGAGGACGATCACTGCTGCAAATACATAACCGATGCACATGAGTCTCTTTTCCCATACCTTGTTGCTCATTCCGATGCTCTGGAATGCGCTCCAGAAACCGTGGCAGAGGTGGAAGCCGAGGGCTACGAACCATACGATGTAGATGAGTACCATCCACCAGTTCTGGAATGTAGTGTTAAGGAGGAGGTAAGGGTTCTCAGCGTGCTCGCCCATAAACTCCTTGAGCTGCATTTCTGCCCAGAAGTGGTTCAGGTGGAATGCTAAGAGACCGAGAACGATGACTCCGAGAACGAACATGTTCTTTGCTGCCCATGACTCAGCCTTGGTCTTGTTTGCGACCTCATAACGCTGAGCACCACGTGCCTTGAGGTTTCCGTAGGTGAGGATGATTGCATACACGATGTGTACAAGGAAACCCGCAGCTAGAACTGGAACCATGATGGTGATGATAGGAAGCGCCATGAAATCGCAGCCTGCCTGGAAGAGTCCCTCTGCAGTTCCGTAGTTTCCAGTGAATGTGTCGATCACTGAGAAAAAGTTGATGGTCATGTGAAGGAGGAGGAACACGATCAGGAAAAGACCGCTGATACTCATGATAAGTTTCTTGGTGATTGAAGAAAGTGCCATAGTTGTTATAATCTTTTATAGTTAATATCCAGTCAGAATTTGCTCTTCTATCATGCAAAGATATATTCTTTCTTGGAAGTTTCATAATAATTCGATATTTTTGTTTGTCGGAAATTTGAAAACAATAATCGATTATGGGAGCATATAGACGCGTTCTTTTGAAATTGAGCGGTGAGAGCCTTGGAGGCCCTGCCGGCAAAGGTATTGATGAAAATTGGCTGGCCGCTTATGCGGAGGAAATTGCCGAGGCTGTGAAGAACGGCCTTCAGGTAGCGATTGTCATCGGCGGAGGAAATATTTTCCGTGGTCTTCAGGGCGTAGGAAAGGGTTTTGACAGGGTCAACGGCGACAAGATGGGCATGCTGGCGACTGTGATCAACTCCCTCGGGCTCGCGATGGCTATCCGTTCTGCGGGTGTCGAGGCGGAGGTGTTCACGGCTACTCCTATGATGCCTGTGGCGCGTTATTATATGAGAGATGATGCTGTCGCTGTGATGGAAAAGGGTGGAGTCGCCCTCATCGCCGGCGGTACAGGAAACCCGTATTTCACTACTGATTCAGGTGCTGCTCTTCGTGCGCTCGAAATCAGCGCTGATGCCCTTCTCAAGGGTACACGCGTGGACGGAGTATACACTGCTGACCCGGAGAAGGATCCGACAGCAGTAAAATATGACGAACTCAGTTTCGACAAGGCCATTGAAGACCGTCTCAAGGTGATGGACCAGACTGCTTTCGCTCTCTGTCGCGAAGGCAACATGCCTATCATCGTCTTTGACATGAATCAGAAAGGCAACCTCACCAAACTCGTCAAAGGCGAGAAGGTCGGCACATTGGTACATGTCTGATACATGTTCCGGGAGGTGACGGTTTTTCAAAACCGTGGCCGCCCATGGCCCCGTGAATGGGAGGGGCCCACGAAGTGGGAGGGATTCAGTTTTGAAAAACCGTCACCTCCCGAAACAAGAGAAAACAATAAATAAAACCGCAATACTATGATTACAAGAGCAAAAGAAATCCTTGCAGGTGCCAAGGAAAAGATGGCGAACGCCACCAACCACCTCGATGAGGAACTCAAGACATACCGTGCCGGAAAGGCAAACCCTATGATGTTCAACAGTGTGCTGGTGGACTACTACGGCAGCCCTACACCGCTCCCGCAGGTGGCTTCAATCACAACCCCTGATGCAAAGACCATCATGCTTCAGCCTTGGGAGAAGAAGATGATTCCTGTCATCGAGAAGGCCATCATGGACGCAAACCTCGGAGTGACTCCTCAGAACAACGGTGAGGCAATCCGCTGCTCGATTCCGCCTCTCACTGAGGATCGTCGTAAGGAACTCATCAAGAAGGCAAAAGGTGCCGGCGAGAATGCTAAGGTAAGTGTCCGCAATGCACGTCGTGACGCTATCGAACTTCTCAAGAAGGCAAACAAGGAAGGTATGCCGGAGGATCTTCAGAAGGAGTACGAGCAGCTTGTTCAGAAGGAGACTGACACTTTTTCAAAGAAGGTTGAGGAAATAGTCTCAGCAAAGGAGAAGGAAATCATGACAGTTTAAAAATATTTACTATATTTGTGACCGTTATGGGAACTTATCGATTTAGCAGCTTCGGTTTTTATTATTTCTATTTCCTGAAAAGGTGATAGGCCGGATATTGCGTATCGATTAATATAGATTATTATTATGCTGTCCGGTGTTTTGCCCCGGACAGTTTTTATTTGGACTGCGCGCATTTTACCGCTAAAATGCTCCAGGTACCCCAAAAAATAAGGGGACTGCGCGCAGTTTTACAGCAAAAGTGCACTAGGTATAAATGAAAAGTGTTGCAATACAAGGAGTAAAGGGCTGCTTCCATGAGCAGGCAGCGAGACTGTTTTATCAGGAGCACGGCGGCATCGTGCCCGATATTGTGGAGTGTGCTACCTTCGACGGACTGTACAAAAGTCTGGATAAGGGTACTGCAGATGCTGCGGTGATGGCGATCGAGAACACCGTTTCCGGAGGTCTCCTTCCGAACTTCGAACTTCTCCGTAAGTATGACAGGAAGATCAAGGGGGAGGTGTTTCTGCGCATCCGGCAGAACCTGATGGCGATGCCCGGACAGAAGATAGAGGACATCAAGGAAGTGCGTACGCATTATATGGCCATCAACCAGACCCGTGAGTTCTTCAAGGATTATCCGTGGATACGTCTCGTGGAGTCGGAGGATACTGCAAAAAGTGCAGCCGAGGTTGCCGAATGCGGCCTGAAGGGGGTGGGTGCTGTGGCTTCCCTCCTGTCTGCCGACCTGTACGGACTTGAAGTTCTTGCAGAAGGAATCGAGACATACAAGCAGAATTTCACCAGGTTCCTTGTGTTCGACGATGCTATGCAGGTGGATAAGGCAAATGTGGATAAGGCGTCCATGTGTTTTACCTTGCCTCATGCTCCGGGGTCTCTTGCACATGTGCTGACCATCCTTTCTTTTTATGGAATGAACCTTACGAGGATACAGTCTCTGCCGATTCCGGGTCAGGAGTGGCAGTACTTCTTTTATGTTGACATCAAGTTTGATGATTACCTCCGCTATGAACAGGCGCTTGCTGCAGTGAGGCCGCTGATGGAAGACTTGAATATCCTCGGAGAATATAAATCAGCAATATGATAATACGACCGGCAAAAAGGACGGAAAGCGTCCGGGAATACTATTTTTCAAGAAAGTTGAAGGAAATCGCGGCAATGAATGCCGAGAGGATAGCGAACGGCGAAGATACGGTGATCAATCTGGGCATCGGCTCTCCGGACGGTATGCCGCCGATGCCTGCGATTGATGCTCTATGCGAGGCAGCCATGAAGCCCGGGAACCATGCCTATCAGCCATATGTGGGCCTGCCTGAACTTCGTCAGGCCTTTGCAGACTGGTATGAAAGATGGTATGGCGTAATCCTTGACCCCCGCACCGAGATTCAGCCGCTCGTAGGCTCGAAAGAGGCCATCCTGCTGATATCCATGGCCTTCCTTGATAAGGGAGACAAGGTACTGGTCCCGGATCCCGGATATCCCACATATTCGTCAGCATCCAGACTGGTAGAGGCGGAGATCGTCACATATGACCTTTGCGAGAATAACGGATGGCAGCCTGACTTCGAGGCATTGGAAAAGATGGATCTGAGCGGAGTGAAGATAATGTGGACGAACTATCCGAACATGCCTACAGGGGCCCCTGCGACAGAAGAGCTGTATGCGAGGCTTGTGGATTTCGGACGCCGTCATGGCATCCTGATCTGCAATGACAATCCGTACAGTTTCATCCTTAACGACAAGCCTCTGTCCATTCTTGCGCAGGAAGGAGCCAAGGAATGCTGTCTTGAACTGAATTCTCTCAGCAAGGCTCATAACATGGCCGGCTGGAGAATCGGTATGGCTGCAGGTGATGCGGAGATTATTTCCGAGATTCTCAAGGTCAAGAGCCAGATGGATTCGGGTATGTACAAACCTCTTCAGGTTGCCGCAGTCGAGGCGCTGAGGCAGGGCCCTGAATGGTTTGATGAGCTTAATGCCGAATATCGTCGCAGGAGAGTGCTGGCAGGAGAGATCTTCGACCTCCTCGGAGCGGAATACGACAGCAACAGCAGCGGCATGTTCCTCTGGGGCAAAGTTCCTGACGGGATATCTGCCAAGGATGGAATGTCTTCCGGCGAAGTACTCAGCGAAAGGATACTCCATGAAGTTGGTGTCTTCATCACTCCCGGGTTCATCTTTGGCCGCAATGGTGAGAATTACATCCGTATTTCCCTATGCGCGAAGCCGGAAATCCTGAAAAGGGCCGCTGAGAAGATAGGCTTGGTGGACAGGGTTGTCACCTATGAGACGTCAATATGTGGCCTCTCACCCGATGGCGGGAACGGAATACAGCGGCCCATGGGCTGCCATGCCGGGCCTTTTTGACGGACATGCGTGCATAATCTGCGACAGCGGGGAATCGTCGCCGAAGGCAGTCAGGATATGTGGACCCCGATCCTGACCCAGAACAGAGACAATGTCCTCCATGTGATGGAGACGAGGATGCTGTCAGAAGCCTGATTGACGAGGCTAACAAGATAAGAAGGATAATAAGATAAACATAAGACTATGACAAACAAGAAATTGGACATCATTCCTCTGTATGAGTGGGGAATGTTTACTGAGCCAAGGCCGAGCGTTGTGGCCGGGCCGTGCAGTGCTGAGACTGAGGAACAGGTGATGGAGACGGCAAAAAGTCTCAAGGAATTGGGCATCAATGTATACCGTGCCGGAATATGGAAGCCGAGGACCCATCCTGGATGTTTCGAAGGTGTCGGTGTAAAAGGCCTTCCGTGGCTGCAGAGGGTACAGAAGGAATACGGACTGAAGGTAACTACAGAGGTGGCCGGTGAGAAACACGTACGTGAATGCCTCAAGCATGGAGTGGATCTTTTGTGGATAGGTGCGAGAACCACTGCAAATCCATTTCTGGTACAGGAGATTGCGGATGCTTTGAAGGGAACTGATATTCCTGTGCTTGTGAAGAATCCTGTCAATCAGGACCTTGACCTCTGGATCGGTGCCTTGGAGCGTCTGAATCGTGCTGGAATAAAGAAACTGGGAGTCATTCATCGCGGTTTCTCAACCTTCGACAAGATAAAATATCGTAACGACCCTCAGTGGAACATCGTGATTGAACTGCGTAGCAGATATCCGGAGTTGCCGGTGTTTGTGGATCCAAGCCATCTGGGAGGCAGCAGGGACTATATACTTGAATTGTCACAGAGGTCTCTTGACCTTGGTTTCGAGGGACTTATGATCGAGTCTCACTGCAATCCGTCTGTCGCTTTGAGTGATGCTAAGCAGCAACTCACCCCGCCGGAACTCAGTGACCTTCTATATAAGCAGATAAATGTCAGGGATGCAGATTCGGATTCCAAGGAGTGGAAAGACAATATAGACCAGCTTCGTGCAAAGATCGACACCATCGATGAAAACATCCTCTATGCTCTCGGATCACGTATGAAGATCAGCCGTCAAATCGGAGAATATAAGAAAAGCAACAATGTTGCCATCATCCAGGCTGCACGTTGGGACAGCATCGTTGCCAAGGTGGTAGAGAAGGGAAAAGAATATGGTCTCTCTGAAAAGTTCCTTGTTGATCTGTATAATTCTATTCATGAGGCCTCGATCGAGGCTCAGAACGAGATTATTTCAGATAAGAGTTCAATGTAGAGGCGAATTTCTCTCTCTCCTGGTCGCTGAAGAAGTTGACCTTGATAGGGGTGTAGAAAGTCCTTTGTTTAAGATTGTCAGGGACATTGGCGCAGTCGCGCATTCTCTGGCAATCTTTTTCCGTTGTCATTATCACGGATGTCGGGAACGCCTTTGCAGCACTGTGTATCGATGAAATGTCTGCCCTGGTGAACTTGTGGTGGTCAGGGAATTCCAGATGACGTACTATCTTGTAATTGCCGCTGAGGAACATTCTGAGCGGCTTGTCGTTTGCTATTCCGGAGAAAAGGATGAGTCTCTGAGTGTACAGATAGCGGGGGTCTCCTTCAGGGAAGACCGCTTGTGCGGTGTCATAGCCTATGCTGGTGAAGAACAGGTGCTGTTTCTTTCCGTTCTTGCGGATACCGCTGCAATCAGTGGTGTCAAACTGCTTGAGTCCCAACGCTTCTGCCCATTTGCTCTTTTCCCAGGCATCGAGATAGGTCGGGCATTTGGATACTATGAGGATGTCAGCCTCGGCAATCCTTTCAGGAAGATCGCGGAGTTTTCCTAAAGGCATCAGGTTGTCCTTGAAGACGGGCCTGTTGTAGTCGATCAGGACGATTGATACTGTAGGCTTGACCGCCCTGTGCTGGAAAGCGTCGTCAAGTATGATAAGATCAGATTTCGGAAAATCCTTATGCTTGCATCTGCGGGCCTTCTTGGATGTCTGAACCATTTCCGGATCTGCCAGAAAGGTACATCCTTCGCGACGGGACTTGTCTACGGCCACTGTGATGAAAGGGAACTTCCTCTTTATCTGCAACGGTTCGTCGCCGTATTCCTTTGCTGTCCCGTCGGCCACCACCTGCTGGAAGCCACGCGTCTTGCGCTTGTATCCTCTGGAAAGTACCGCAATGTTCTTTGCACCCCAGTCCACATCCTGAGTAAGGGTGCGGATGAGCATCTCGGTATGCGGTGTCTTGCCCGTACCTCCGACAGTGACATTTCCCACACAGATAGTCGGAACCTCAGGGGTATACACCTTCCGAAGTCCGTTGTCGTACATGAAATGTCGTATCTTCAGCGTCAGCCAATATGGGAAAAGCAATATCTTGTCTATCATAATCTTGTCATTCTGAGTGAAGCGAAGAATCTCTATATTCCATAAATATTATGTGCCTCCGGTGCCTCGTCATCTCCCCACCTTCCGGCAATGTAGTCCAATGTCCCGAAAAGTTCGGCCGGGTCGTTTATTGTCACAAGTTTCAGGCGGGTCTCCTTGAAGTCGGGAAGGCCTTTGAAATAGCAGGAAAGGTGGCGTCTCATCTCAAGGATGCCCACGCGGTCTCCCTTGATCTCCAGCGATTTGGCGAGATGCCTTTTTGCCAGAGCGACCCTGTCGGTTACGCTCATCTGCGGAAGGAGTTCCCCTGTCTGAAGGTAGTGCCTGATTTCCTTGAATATCCACGGATGACCGTATGTGGCGCGACCTATCATGATGCCGTCCACTCCGTATCTGTCGAAATATTCCGCCGCTTTCTGCGGTGAATTGATGTCACCGTTTCCGATGACAGGGATGTGCATGCGCGGATTCTCCTTCACCTTTCCGATCAGAGTCCAGTCCGCCTCGCCGGAATACATCTGACATCGTGTGCGTCCGTGAATGGTCAGAGCCTTTATGCCCGCATCCTGAAGTCTTTCAGCAAGTTCGACTATTATCTTGGACTCCTCGTCCCATCCCAGACGGGTCTTTACCGTCACAGGCAGTTTCACGGCATCGACCACCCGTCTGGTGATCTCCACCATCTTGTCCGGCTCCCGCATCATGCCCGATCCCGCCCCTCGACGGGCTATCTTGTTGACCGGACAGCCGAAATTGATGTCCACGAGGTCGGCTCCATGTCCTCCCGCGATTTCAGCCGCCTTTTCCGCCATCACCGCCGCGTCCACCATCGCCTCCGGGATGTTTCCGTAGATCTGTATCCCTACAGGGGCTTCGTAGTCGTAGGTCACGAGTTTTTCCAGCGACTTGCGGGCATCTCGTATCAGTCCGTCTGACGAGATGAATTCCGTATACATCATGTCCGCCCCGAACTCCTTGCATATGAATCTGAAGGATGCGTCAGTCACATCCTCCATCGGTGCCAGCAGAAGCGGCTTGTCTCCCAGATCTATGTTTCCAATCTTCATGTCCTGTTGTTTCTCCCGTCATTCCCGGCTTGACCTTTCTCCGTCATTCCCGGCTTGACCGGGAATCACAATCCGACAAAAGTACAAATAAATTTATATATTTTCATGGATTTTGTACCTTTGTATTCAATAAAACGAAAACACATGGCAAAGATATCTACTATCGGTGTCCTCACCTCAGGAGGCGATGCGCCGGGAATGAATGCGGCCATCAGAGCCGTAACGCGAGCAGCGATCTACAATGGTTGGAAAGTCAAGGGAATATATCGTGGATGGGAAGGTCTCATCAACAACGAGATCAAGGATTTTACATCTGAAAGCGTCAGCGGCACCATCAACCGCGGAGGAACAATCCTCCGTACGGCCCGCAGCAAGGGCTTCATGAACGAGGAAGGACGTACTGTAGCATACAAGAACCTCAAGGAGAACGGAATAGATGCGCTTGTGGTCATCGGCGGCAATGGCTCTCTCGCAGGTGCACAGGTGATCGCAGCGGAGCATGACATTCCGTGCGTGGGACTTCCGGGAACCATCGACAACGACCTGTACGGTACGGATACCACCATCGGATACGACACAGCCCTCAACACCATCATGGAATGTGTCGACAAGATCCGCGACACAGCGAATTCGCACAACCGTATATTCTTTGTGGAAGTGATGGGACGCGATGCGGGTTTCCTTGCGCAGAATGCCGCAATTGCGACAGGAGCGGAGGCTGCCATCATCCCTGAGGATCAGACCGATGTGGACCAGTTGGCTACTTTCATCGGCCGAGGAGTCCGCAAGAGCAAGAACAGCTCCATCGTCCTTGTGTCCGAAAGCAAGAAGGACGGTACAGGCGGAGCGCAATACTATGCGGACCGTCTGGTGCATGAGTATCCTGAGTTTGAAGCCCGCGTGACCATTCTCGGTCATCTCCAGCGCGGAGGTATTCCTACGGCAAATGACCGTATTCTGGCCAGCCGTATGGGAGTTGCCGCCATTGAGGCTCTCAAGGACGGACAGCGCAATGTCATGATCGGAGTGAAGAACGATCAGATCGTATATGTTCCTTTCAACAAAGCCATACGCATTGACAAGCCTATTGACCGAGAGCTCATCAACGTTCTGAATGTGCTGTCCATATAGTTCATATGTCATCCCGAGCCTGTCGAGTGGTCTTCTTTCGGAAAATTTGGTCAAACAAAAAATTATTTCTATCTTTGCGCCCCCTATGTAGTGTAGGGATCGCAAAGATTTTTTATTAAGTATTAACCATTTAAAAGTACAAGATGGACACACAGAGCTACAAAACGGTATCCCTCAAGGCAGGCGATATCAAGAAGGAGTGGGTTGTGATCGATGCTACCGACTTGGTGGTAGGCCGTCTTGCTGCCAGACTTGCTCTCGTTCTTCGTGGTAAGAACAAGGCGTCTTTCACTCCGCACATGGACTGCGGTGACAATGTCATCGTTCTCAACGCGGACAAGGTAAGATTCACTGGTAAGAAGATGACCGACAAGGTGTACGTTCGCCACACCGGCTATCCGGGTGGACAGCGTTTCAGCACCCCTAAGGAGGTTATGGCAAAGAAGCCTACCGAAGTCTTAAGGATAGCAGTAAAGGGTATGCTTCCTAAGAACCGTCTCGGTGCGAAGCTCATCAACAACCTGTATCTTTACGCAGGTAACGAGCACCCACACCAGGCACAGAACCCTAGAACAATCACATTAAACGAAATTTAAGCAGAGCATGAAAGTAGTAAACGCCCTTGGAAGACGTAAA